>CAKVJE010000077.1 GCA_934754735.1 uncultured Candidatus Melainabacteria bacterium | reverse complement strand
CCTTTATGCACTCGCATACTTATGCCGGAAATCCGCTTGCATGCTCAGCTGCAATTGAAGTTTTAAAAATATTGAAAGACGAACAAATTATTGAAAAAGCTAATAAACGAGCGGTTTATTTCAACAATATTATTAAAGAAAAATTCTTACCGCTTGAAAATGTTGGTGAAATTCGTCATATTGGTTTGATTAACGCGATTGAACTTGTTAAAAACAGAGATACAAAAGAACCTTTGGACTATACAAAACGAACAGGATATCAGATTTACAAAAAAGCGTTGGAAAAAGGCGTGCTTTTAAGACCTTTGGGGGATGTAATTTATTTTAATCCACCGCTTATTATTGAAGAAAAAGATATGGATTTTGTAACAGATGTTGCTCTAGAATGCACGAAGGAAATTCTTGGAGTTTAGTTGAGCTTAGATTTCAGAATTCGCGCGGCGGAAATCAGAATGTCGATACTTGTTGAAAACGGTGGAGCGTAGGTTAAATCTACATCCAGCAAGTCTTCAACTCGCATTCCGCTAAGAAGCCCGACAGAAACTGTGTTAACTCTTTTGTCCGCGTCGCCACAGCCAATAGCTTGTGCGCCCAAAACTCTATGTGAGCGTCTATCTGCAACAAGTTTTAATGTAACATTCTGGACTTCCGGCATGTAACCTGCTTTATCACGTTTTGTAATCACAACAGACACAGTATCATAGCCAAGTTTTTGTGCCGTTTTTTCTGTCAATCCGGTCATAGAAATATTAAGCGCACGATATCTTAAAACCGCAGAACCGAGAATTCCTTCAAAATCTTCGACCTCTCCACAAGCATTAATAGCTGCTACGCGCCCTTCTTTATTAGCTGTAGAACCTTGTGGAAGCCAGACAGGAGCATTAGAAACCATATTTATTTTTTCTACGCAATCTCCACAAGCGTATATATCTTGCAAATTTGTACGCATTCTACTATTGACCTTTATTGCGCCGGTAATTCCGAGTTCAATTCCTGCTTCTTGCGCAACATTAACGTTAGGACGAACACCGGTTGAGATGATTACCATGTCAGTTTCAAATCCACATCCGTTTGCCGTTAATACTCCACTAACTTCTTCTTCTCCGACAAATTCTGTAACCGTATCTTCGTTTATAATTTTGACAAGATTGTCTGAGTTTTCAAGAATATAACTTTGAATGAGCGAAGAAATATCTTCATCAAAAACAGACATTATAAACGGCGAACGTTCGATAAGAGTAACGTTTTTGCCATTTTTAACAAACGCTTCAATTATCTCAACTGCAATATAACCGCCGCCGATGATTGTAATATTTTTAGAAATTTCCATTTTTTTGCGGATGTTTATTCCATCTTCAAGAGTTCTTACCGTAAAAATATTTTTCAAATTATTATTTTTTATATTTGGTATAAATGGTGAAGCTCCGGTTGCAATTATTAGTTTGTCATATTCAATAAAATTGCAAGAATTTTCAACTAAATCTTTTACTAAAATTTTTTTATCCATTGGCAAAATTTTAGTTACACGATTTTGAAGGTGGATTTCGATTCCGCTTTTTTCAAATTCTTCTTTCGTTCTTACTATAAGTTTTTGCCAATCGGCAAAATCTCCTGCAATATAATAAGGAAGTCCGCAAGAAGAGTATGATACGTGTGTATCTTGAGTATAAATATGAACTTCCGCATCGGGAAGCATTCTTTTTGACTTTGCAGCAGCTTTTGCACCTGCCGCAACACCGCCTATTATAACAATTTTCATATTAGGATTATTAAAAAATTAATTGCGCAAATCAATTAGACAGGTTGATAAGATTTAGTTTTGTTGAGTTAAAAATTGGTTTAAAAGCACTAAAAAAGAGGTCGTATGACCTCTTTTAAAAATGGTGGGCATGAAGAGACTCGAACTCCCACGCTTTCGCACTAGTTCCTAAGACTAGCGTGTCTACCATTCCACCACATGCCCGCGGTTTCCACATTTATTAATATAGCAAGAGCAAACCTGTTTGTCAAATACTATATATTATAAATAGCAAAAGAACCGATAAAATCGGTTCTCTTACGGTTTATTTAATGTTCGTCATTTACTTTTTGTTTGTAAACGTGTCCTTTTCTATCTTCTTCAATATTTGGAGTATCAATTTCAAATACATAAGCGTCAGCTGGAGCTAAGTTAACTTTCATTTCGTTAGCGTCAACTTGAAATTCGCTCTTTTCGCCGTATTCAGGAACCATATTTACAAGTTTTTGGTCTGCCTTTAATCCTGGGATTTCGATAATTCCTGATACATTTCTGTTTGGATTTTTGTTCGCAACAACTAAGATTGTTCTTCCGTTATTGTGTCTTGCGTAAGTTATAATTTGGTCGTTTTTGTCTTCACGTTTATCAAATTCAATAAAGCTACTGTTTCTGTTAGCCAAAACATCTAAGTTTTTGGCTCTCATTTCCATAGCACCTTTCATTACTCTTTCGATATCAGGACAATCGCCACCCGGTTGTCTGGAAATATTGAATAATGCTAATCTGTAACGGTGTTCATTCATGTCATATTTTGGAACTTGTTCACCTGTCATAGAATCAGCTTTAGTAGTCCAAGTTTCTACGTTATCTTTATTTCTGTATTGGTAATCGTAGTAATCACCTGTTTGGAAACCATCAATATAATATGGGTTACACATTGGAATAGTTGATTGCAAAATTGTTGTTAATTTGCAGAAATTTTCACCCCCATGAATCATTGATGAGCTGTCATCGTGAGTTAAAAATGAACCGATTACACTTTTACCTGCCGGTAATTTGTGTGAAAGGTCTAGGTTAAATTTAATGTAATCGTTAAATTCACTTGCATTTTTCCAATCATGGAAAATGTGGTATTGTCCGTAATATTCATCAAAACCTGCATTTAATAAATCTTCAGGTCTATCATAATTCATATTAACCATAGGAGAAGCACATTCATAAGTGTAACTTTCAGCTAACCAAGCAAATTCAGGATCTTTTTTGTGGGAATAAGAAATTAATTTATCCCAAAATTCTGTAGGTTTCGCTCTTGCTACATCGGCTCTGATACCGTCAATGCCTAAGTCAATGCAAGAATCAACAAATTGTTTGTGCATTTCCATTAAAGCAGGATTTAAAGTCCTTTCAGCTTCATCTGCCCAAGGTTCAAACATTCTGATATCTGTCCAACCTTGAGGAGTTTTTTCTTCGCCATTTCTTCCATAAGCCATTAATTCAGGTTCAGCTTCAAACATATCTACTGATGCGCAACTAGGAAGGTCTAGCATAACTTTAATATTACGTTTATGACATTCATCTATTAATGCTTTAAACTGTTCATCCGGTGTTCTCGGATCATTTTTGTCAATCAACATTGGATCAATTGCCAAATGACCATCGTCAGTAACGTATTTTTCAGGTGCGTAACAAGAACCTGCAGTTCCTTGCGCATTCTTTTTTCCCGGTGGGTGAATTGGAAGAATATGGATTGTGTTAATTCCGTCATTTTTTAATTCATCCAATCTGTCAATCGCGCTCAAGAATGTTCCGTTCTTTTCGCCCTCTTTCAAAACTACGATATCATCACCGTTTATATCTTTTGCTGTGAATGTTCTTGGAACAATTGCCATCATAACAGACTCATTATTTTGAATCATTGTTCTTAAATTATTTTTATAAGGTTGTTGATTCTTAGAATTCAAGTCAACTTTCTTAACGCCTGCCGCATTCATCAATGCAAGGTTTTGAAGATACTTATTTGTAACCTCTTTATCCTGAACATTATATTCTTTTGTATCAGGTTTAATTGGGGTTTGATAATTTGCTGCTGCTCTGAAATTAACAGCTGAAATATTAGTTATTGCTGCCATCTTCTACCTTCTTTTCTATGTTATGCGGATTTCTGATTTTGCCGAAACAAAGTTGTGCTGCAATTGTCACGGCAGCAACAGTTCCAAAAATTGCTCCTGCGGTTCTAGCCCATTTTTGATTACCGTATCTTCTTTCAGCGGCATTTTTTACAAATTCAACAGGGTTTTGTGCTACTAAATTGAAAGTTGCCATTCTTGTTTTTGAACCTTTTTGGTAACCTTTTAATATATCTACGTTAAAATTATGTTCAGGTTTTGTGAAATCAATTGTGTTATTTCCAACAACATTTTTAAATCTTCCGATGTAATGTTGTAAACGTTCTTTAATTGATGCATTGCCAATAGCTTTATCAGTCGCTTCTGTAATATAACCCTTTGCTTTTAATTCGTTAGGGTTGCCATCAATTCTCCAAGTTGTTTGAATAATATCTTTATATAATTCAGGATTATTAACAGTATTAAGTTTCAATGTGTGATTTGCAGAAGTAGCACCCAATAATGCATCTTTACCCATTTTTACAAGGTCTTGACCATATTTGTCAGCAGGAACTCCGCGTTTGTACATATCCATTGTGTGCAAAATTCTATTGAACGAATTATTTACACCTTGGTATCTGTCAATAATTCTTGAAATTACATCATGTTTTGCAGAGCCAACACCTTTTGCGAATTCTTTAGCTCTTTCTACACCTGTTTTGCCGTCTACAGTATTTTTAGCTAATCCGTCCAGCAAATCAAACAATTCTTCTTTTGAATTAATTGAATTAGAAAGTGTTTTAACATCTTCTTTTACTAATTTGTCGATTGTGTTTTTGAAGCTTCCTAATCCGTCTAAACGTTTGGCAGTATTATTGAAATTGTTTTCAACGCCTGTAATTAAATCTTTTAATGCATCTTTATTGCCATTTAGAGTATGATCCATTTCTGCCATAACTTTGGATAATTTAGAGATAGCTTTGTTATAAGCTTCTTCGTTTTTAGTAAGTTCTGTTAATTTTTTATCTAAAAATTCTTTTGTAAGTTCATCTGACTGACGCATTTGTTTCAAATCTTTGTGTTTGAAGCCTAAGATATCTAACAATGCACTTTCAAACTTAGCGTATTCATGTGCTAAAACCGTTTGTGGAGCGTGTTCTACTTTAAAGTTTTTGCATTTATCCAACGCTTTATTGTTAGCCTTAAATTCACTGATTACTTTAGCAAAGTTTTCGACTGATTTTATTTGATTTTCTTTAACCAATCTTGAAGGATTTTTTTGAATTGATTTAGAAATGTTTTCAATTACAGTGTTTTCATAAGCTTTCAAATATGATTTTTGTATGCCGGTTTCTTGGGCAATTTTTTCTGCGAATAATTTTTTCAAATCGCCTTTGATTTGATACAATTTATCTTGAGAAATTTCTTTTGAATCGCCTAAAATCTTAGTGATTTCTTCTTTTGTCGGAACAAAAACTTTTTCTAAAGAAGGTTTATTGTTATTAGGAATGTTATTTTTTATATTTGTAATGATTTCTTCTGCGGTTTTATCATTTATGGCATAAGCTTTTTCGGATTTTTCAAAAATATTTGTTAAATCTTCTTTAATACCTTCTGAAATTTTGTAATCCAAGTTCTTTGATAGCATTTCAACAATATTGTCTAATTCAGCTTTTGGAAGTTCTTGGCCTTTGTAGTTATTTAAAATTTTACCAATTTCTTTACTTAATTTATTAGCAGGAATTTCATCGGCTTTGAGTGTCATGCCGGCAGTTTCTTTAGCGAGATGAGAAATCTTAGAATCATATCTCATGTTTCTTGCTTTCTCCATGGCAGGCGCAATAACTTTTTCTAATCCGCAACAAATTAAAGCTGTCATAACAGGAGTTGCAAAACCTGCAGTTAACATCCATAATGTATTATCCTGAGTTGCTACTTTTCTCATTTGTTCTTTGATTAAGTCGTTACGGTTTTTAATTCCTCTAGGAATTCCCATTCTGTCGCCGATTACATCCAAATCTTCCCCAGGGTATTCGCCTCTGTACATATCCATAGGAATATAGTTGCTATCTTGGAATACAGATTTTTTACGACCTTGGTCATCAATGTATTCTTTACCAACAGAGAATCCGTGTGTAATTCTTGAAGGAACATTGATGAATGCTTTAGGGAATAAAGACATAGAAGTTAAGAATGCGCCCAAACCCAAGTATTCCATTGTTCTAGCCATCGGATTGGTTGTTCTTGAAGCTAAGTATGTTGCGATACCGATACCACCAACTTTTAAACCTACGTCATTAAGTCTGCCTAATTGGTGGTCGTTAGCTTTACCTTGGAAGCCGTCTTTAACAGCTTTTATATCATAGGCTATGTCTTTCAAGAAATATTGAGGAACTGACAACAAAGTATCATGAACTAAGTGTCCTTGCGGTGGAAGCGGTTTTATGTCGCTATCAGTTTTGATAACGCCTTTAGCTTCTCTGTAAGGAAGTTTAGTATTGTCTATATTTGGTTGTACCGGAGTTATTGCCATACTAAATCACCGTACTTTCTTTGTCTTTATTCATAATATCTTTGTTTGCAAGCTTACCCATGCTTTTTGCTTTTAATATTACATTTGCAACACTACCAACAGTTAGAGCAGTTGAGAATAAAATCCAAGCTCTGCCGGCATGCTTCATAAAGCCTGTAGTTCCTTCTTTGCCTGTCCATAAAGTTTTGCATGCTTTTGTGAATGATTTACCGAATGTTTTTGAAATATCTACAAAATTTTCGCCTGCGTTTTTCATTCTTGCAGCCATTTTTGTGCCAAATCCTTCGTTTGGTTTTGCTATATGACGTTTTCTATTCGCAATTGCGTCAAAGAAATTGCTCCAACTGTCTTGTACTGCAAGTCCTACTGCTGCACCTGCCCAAGCGTAAGATGCCAAGCTCTTAGCTGTTTTTGTAGATGATACAATGCCTTGAATGATAGGAGTTGTTTCAGTTACTGAATCATTTAAATTATCGCCCATATTTAATTTCTTAGCGATATTGTCGTAATAAGAAACGCCTATATCTTTTTGAATCAAGTCTTTTCTAAAGAACTCAACGCTGTCGTAAACTTTTCTGTGCTGACGCATTGGATAAATATTTGCATTTTCACCAGCTTCTTTTGGAAGAGGATATGAGATGTTTCTATAAGGCATTTCAATATCAACACCTGTTCCCCAGTAAACAGGGCGAGTAACGACATCGTTTGCTAAAGTTTTTCCTAAACCGTAAAGTACAACGCCAAGTGCCATATTTTTGCCGTTAAGTCCGGCAATTTTTTGTGATTTCGGTTTCAAGTCATGCAACAAATTAAACATTGCCATAAACATACCGCTACCTACTAGGTAAGGAATTATGCCCATAGACAAAAATTCATAGAAATCTGAGTTTACATCTCCTAACAAACCTTTTTTAGGGTACTCAGTTAAAGCACTCGTTGTCTTATCATATTTCTGTAAAACTCTTGTACGCAAAGTATTTGGAAGCAATGTTGACTCGTCGTCAATCTTTTGCTTTTCTTCAGCTTGCGCTTTGAATTTTATGTTATTGTCTGAAAAATTTACCGGTTTAATCATACAAAAATCCCATCTGGTACCCTATATATATAAAGTCCTTAAAAAAATATAATTTGCTAGTTTAAGTGCATGAACTTAACATATTTTTACAATGGTTAAAAATACAACACACACCATATAAATTAACAAAAACAAACTTATTTTGCAATAACTAAATCAAGTAACATTGCTTATATGTTCTTTAAATGATTTTGTAAATATTTGCAACTAAAAGCGTTTTTAAGTATTATTTTATTTATACATGTGGAATGTTTTTATGATTTTTATACAACTACGTTAATAGCAGACAGAAATACAGCAATATTTTGTTGTTACAATTGATTGTTTAACAGTCAACTCTTCTAATACAATTTCGTTTGATTTATACTTAAATAAAACAAGAAAAGAGGTTGTATGAAAGCTATAGTATTTGATAACGAATTAAAACTTGATAAGAATTATCCAAAACCAGTTCCACAAAAAGGCGAAGCACTGATTAGAGTTTCACTTGCCGGAATTTGTAATACTGATTATGAAATCACAAAAGGCTATATGGGCTATGTTGGAATTCTCGGTCACGAGTTTGTCGGAGTTGTTGAAGATGTTAATAGTGATGATAAATCTTTAATCGGCAAAAGAGTTGTAGCAGAGATTAGTTATGGTTGTAACGATCCGGAATGCGAATGGTGTGCAAAGAAAAATTATCGTCATTGTCCAAATCGTCACACATTAGGTATCTGGAAAAAAGACGGATGTTTTGCGGAATATATGACAATGCCAACAAATGTATTATTTGAAGTTCCTGAAAATGTTAGTGACGAACAGGCTGTTTTTGTCGAACCGCTTGCTGCTGCGTGCGAAATAACTGAACAATTACATATTGACCCGATGAAAAAAGTTGTAGTTTTAGGAGATGGAAAGTTAGGTTTGACAACCGCTTTAACATTAAATGCACAAAATTTTGATGTCTTATTAGTTGGAAAACACCAGAATAAACTTGATATTGCAGCGAAACAAGGCGTTCAAACAAAACTTTTGAATGAATTTAAGGTTGAAAAAAAATATGACGTCGTAGTTGAAGCAACAGGTTCTGCTTCCGGCTTTGAAACATCAATGGCTTTAACAAAACCAAGAGGTGTTTTAGTTTTAAAAAGTACGGTTGCATCAGGAAAAGAACTTAATTTAGCGCCAATTGTAATTGATGAAATTACTGTTTTGGGCTCTCGTTGTGGACAATTTCCACCAGCATTACGACTTTTAAAAAACAATAAAATTGATTTTTCAGACTTTATAAGCGGGATTTATTCTATTGATGATGCCTTGGATGCTTTTGAGGCTAATAAATCTAAAAATAATTTAAAAATATTGATTAAAATGTAGTTTAAATCTGTTTGAACAAAGTTTGTTTAAAAAGACATTTTATTGCGCAAGAGTGTATGAGTTACACTATTTTACTAGCCCAAAAGTATTATTCTGTAACAAAACTTAACATTTCTCAAAGGCAAATGTATAAATGCTTATGGCAATAAAACTCATTTTTTCGGACTAGTTTTTAGATAAAACGATTGAAAAAATGTTATGTTGTTGGTATAAAATTTTAGTGGACGAATAGTCCAAAAGTAGTACACAAAAGAAAAGGTTTAAAAATTATGACATTACCAAACGTAGCTTATTTCTCTATGGAAATAGCAATGGATCAATCGCTAAAGACTTATTCAG
>CAKVJE010000076.1 GCA_934754735.1 uncultured Candidatus Melainabacteria bacterium | reverse complement strand
TCGGTATCTTCTCCTAGTTTTTAAATTATTGAAAATTTCCCTTTTTAATCCCTTTTTCCCTTTTCCGCTTGAGCCTCTAAAACTCAAGCTTTTTCTTTTACAACAAATGGTCGGATGACAAAAGTAAGATGACAAGAAGGATTTAAGACTACTGGTCATCCTCAAAGCAAGCCTACAAGCTGGTAGTTTTCGCGCTTTACAACATTTGGTCGGATGACAAAATCAAGACGACAAGAAGGGTTTAAGACTACTGGTCATCCTCAAAGTGGAATTACAAACTGGTAGTTTCCACGCTTTACAACATTTGGTCGGAGAAGAAATGTCAAACTACTAAATCATATTAAGCCTCTCTCTTCTCCTCAAAGCAAGCCTACAAGCTGGTAGTTCCCACGCTTTGCAACAGCAAGATTACTAGATTAATCTCTTACATCCAATTAAACGCATTTTCTTCCCTCTCCTTTTTCAATTCTACATGGAGAGGGTGCCGAAGGCGGGAGAGGGTATTATTAAAAGCATTTGGGTAAAAATGTAAAACTACAAAATTACTTATTTATAGTACAATATCTATATGCTAGTCAGAAATTTTTATATTAAGGATATTTTAAATATCGCCTTACCAATTATGCTTGGAAACCTAGGTTTTATTCTAATTGGTGTTGGCGATGTTATTGTTGCAGGAAGACATTCTACAGATACACTTGCCGCTGTAAGTATTGCAACTGCGATTATCAATTGTATTTCAATGTTCGGAATCGGTATTTTATGCAGTATTTCGGCAATATTATCAAACTATAGAGGTGCAGGCAAAAATGCTGAAAAGTATTTTTATCCGTCTTTAAAATTTACAGCAATTTTATCTGTAATTATAACGCTTGCAATAATAGCATTTATTCCTGTTATTGGTAAATTAGGTTTTGAAGATAGATTAGTTCCTTTGATAAAAGACTATTTCTGGATTTTAGCATTTTCTACATTCGGTGCATATTTACATTGCATGTCAAAAGAATACCTTCAAGCTTTCGAAATTGTTGTATTTCCGAATATTTTAACTGTGATTTGCATATTTGTGAACCTAATTCTGAATATAATTTTGGCATTTGGCTTTGGCCCAATTCCTGAAATGGGAGTGAAAGGTTTGGCACTTTCAAGCTTTATAACGCGATACATCATGGGCGGAGTGCTATTCTGGTATTGCTTTAAACGTACTAACATTCAGCATTTTAAAGATAAGAGTTACTACAAAGACTTACTAAAAGTAGGCACGCCTTCTTCATTAGCGGTCGTAATTGAATTTATTGGATTTAATGCTGTAACAGTAATTTTAGGCAGAATCTCCGGAGTTTACGCAGCAGCTCAAAATATTGTTTGTACACTTACGACAATTTCATTTATGATTCCGTTTGCGATTTCAAACGCAACGGCTGTAAAAGTCGGATTTGCAAATGGAGCAAAATATTATAAATCATTAAAAACATACGCATACACAGGTATATTTATGGCGGTTGCATTTATGGCTTGTTCGGCGATTGTTGTTTCTTCATTCCCTGAATTCTTGGTAAGCTTGTTTACAAAGGATCAACAGTTGATTGATGTATGTATACCTATCGTATTCGCGCTTTGCTTTTTCCAAGTTTTTGACGGATTACAAGTCGCTTTGGCAGGTGTTTTTAAAGGTTTGAAACAAACCGGCGTAGTAATGCTTGCTAATTTTATAGGATATTGGCTTGTATCAATTCCTGTCGGTTGTTATTTAGGTTTAAAATTAAAGTTAAATTTGCTAGGTTTTTGGTATGGTTTAGTTTCAGCAGCTGTAGTATTATGTTCTATATTGCTTACAACAATGTTAGCAAAATTTAGAAAAATGAAGAGTTAATAATTATGCAAAATAAACAACAAGGCGGTTTATTATTTGTACTTCCGGCGTTAGTTGGAACGTTTATATTCATAATAATCCCTATTATTTGCTCTTTTGCATTAAGTTTTACTGAATGGGATTTACTTAATGATATCACATTTATTGGTTTAGATAATTATAAATCTGTTTTGAGTGAACCTGAATTTTTGCAAATCCTAATTAATACATTTGTATATGCTATTTCTACAACAGTATTTGCTGTAATAATACCTTTAATAATTGCTTCAATTTTGAATGCAAAGATAAGAGGCGCAGAAGCTTTTAAAACAATTTATTTTTTACCGTTTATAACTCCTGCAGTTGTTATCGCAATTGTTTGGGCTTGGATTTTTGATCCGAATATCGGTTTAGTGAACAATTTGTTGAATACACACTATAGTTGGCTATATAGTACAAAATTAGCAATGCCGATTTTGATATTTATTTCAGTTTGGAAATTAATTGGCTATAATGTAGTCTTATTTTTGACTGGATTTTCAACTATTAATCAAGATGTATATGAAGCCGCAAAAATAGATGGCGCAAATAATAAACAGACTTTTTTAAAGATAACGGTTCCGCTTTTAAAGCCAACTATCTATTTTGTAACAACTGTTACCGCTATTTCTTCATTTCAGATTTTTGATTTAATTTATGTAATGACTCAGGGCGGGCCAACCGGATCGACGGATGTAATCGTGTATTCTATCTATAAATATGCGTTTGAATATTTTGATATTGGCAAGTCTTGTGCGCTTGCATATATTTTATTTGTAATTATTCTGGTTTTGGCATTAATTCAAAAGAAATTTCAAAAAACCAACTAGCTATAATTTATACGTGCTCAATATATACGATTTTAAAACTTTGTTACATTATATTTAAAAAAGGCAATTTTTAGAAATAAAAATACTTTATATAAATGTAAGTAATAATTAAGGAAAAGGATAAAACAAAATGGCTGACAAGTTGAAACGTCAAACTCAAAGCCAAATATAAGGTTTCTTTTTATACTCTCTCTTAATATCCTCGTGTTTATTTAATGTTTGCCATTTTCAAAACGGCAAACTTTTTTTTATTATAATGTATAAATCGCTTGTGTTTCATTGCCTATTGCTGTTTATCGCGTTCTATGATATAATTAGCTCGTGTTTATTATAAAAAGGAGAATCCGAATGGTTCAACAGTATTCAGATTGTGATTTTGAGTCACTTTTATCAAAGTATGATTACAATTTTAAACGTGGAGATATCGTAAAAGGTGTTGTTTGTGATTACGAATCTAATGGAGCGATTGTAGATATTGGTTCTAAAAGCTCAGCTTTTGTTCCAAGTTATGAGGTTTCAGCTGATAGAAATGCAAAAGTTGAAAATGTTTTAGAAAAAAATACAGAGTATGAATTTCTAATTACTCAAGATTGTGATGAAAATGGTAAATTTTTGCTTTCATACAAAAAAGTTCATCTTGCGCATACTTGGGCTGAATTAGAAAAAGTTAAAGATGCTGATGAAACAATTTCTGTTGTAGTCTCTCAAATTGTAAAAGGCGGTGTTGTGGTTGATGTTTCAGGTGTTCAAGGTTTTATTCCACAAGGTCAGCTTTGCGCTAGAGAAACTATTTCAAATATTGGTGATAAAATTGATGTTAAAATTTTATCTTTAGATAAATCTCAAAACAATTTAATTTTGTCAAACAGAAAAGTTTACGAATCAAATTTGGCAGAAACACGTAAGAGCGTGTTTGAGCAAGTTGAAGTTGGTCAAGTTGTTAAAGGCGAAGTTGTTAGAATTACAGACTTCGGTGCATTTGTAAATGTCGGTGGCGTTGATTGTTTGCTTCCACTTTCACAAATTTCTTGGAAATGGGTTGAACATCCTACAGATTTACTAAAGGTTGGTCAAGAAATCAATGTTGAAATTATTGATGTTGATTATAACAAACAAAGAATCAGCTTGAGCCTTAAAAATACAGAACCGGATCCTTGGATAAAGGCTGAAGAAGAGTTAAAAGAAGGCGATGTTAAAGAAGGCATTATTACAAGAATAAAAGCTTTTGGCGCATTTGTTGAAGTGTTACCTGGAGTAGAAGCTTTGCTTCCTCAATCAGCATTAGTGGATTATCAAAATGCTAATAATTGCATTTTAAAAGCCGGCGATAAAATCAATACAAAAATCGTTAAATTTAATCCAAAAGACAAAAGAATTTCTTTAGGTTTGCCTGAAGTTGAAAATTAAGTAATATTCACCTCATCCTTCCACTCTCTTGTAAGGCATAACTGTCTGAGTCCGTGACGTAAAACTACTAACTAGGCGTCATTTTGAGGTGCGATTAGCACCGAGAAATCCAGCCTTTTAATAACTATTTTTATTATATAGATAATTATCATAGCTAGTAGTACCGGCAATGAAAGGAAATGAGCAAAAAGTATAAAATAAAAAACAGGTTTGACATCAATAATCAAACCTGTTTTTTTTATTTCTATTTTACAGTTTTTCCTGCACCAAGTTGTTCATTAAATTGTTGCAATACACTATCTTTTTTCATTGGTGTATTATACGCTTGCAATGCTTCGAAGATTTTTTTAGTATTTGCTCTTATTTCCTTTGTTTCCAGAGAATCTTTTTTAAGCTCATCTACGATTTTATTCATAAGCACTCTATTTTCTGCTTCTGTTCGTGTTTGTTTGGTTTGTCCTGCACAATTTTTTACTATAGTTCCTCCTACTACAGCTCCCATTATTGCAATCGCCATACTTCCTGATTTTGCCTTGGTTGATAAATTTGACATAATGTTCATAACTAAACTCCTTTATTTTTATGTTCTACACTTTACATTTATATTAAAACAACTCGTCTTCAAAAATTGCGCACAAGCTACTACTACTACCCGCACGGGGTCTGGGTTTGAGACAAAATAAATTCGTTTTTACAAAACTTAACAATAATCTTTCAAAAGTAAATATACTCTCTATTAAAACATTTTCTCGTAATGACAACATGCTGGAATGTTTGGCGCTCAGTCATTGCTGTACATGTACAATTGCAAAGAGTAACGATTATAACTTGCGACGAAGCAATTCATAAAGACAAGCCCCTATCCGTATCTATAGCTTTCGACATAGTCTCAAGCACATCTGCGATCTCTCCCGTGAAAAGGGGCAAACGCAAACAACCGTACGCTTTGCCCCTTACTTTATAAGGGGATGGTAAAAATTCTAGTTAAACTGTGTCAAACTTAGAGATTCAGGCGGAGCAAATTCAAAATTCATAATCCCCCCTCCCACCTTCGGCATCCTCTTTCTGGTGAATTAATTGAAAGTGCCATGCGTTTGCCCCTTCACTTGAACGAAAAGAACTAGGTTTCTTTTATTTAATCCTATCAAGTACAGCTTCAACACTTTCTGGCGCTAAACCTACAATATTTTCAAAGCTTCCTTCATATTTATCTAAATAATTTGGAGGAAGTTCTTGTATTCCATAACTTCCGGCTTTATCAAGCGGATTAAATTCATCTATATAATAATGAATCATCTCATCAGTCCACTCTGTAAATCTTACATAACTTGTTGTCGATAATAATGCAGCACGATTTGTTTTTGTATTAATACCACAAATAGCAGTCACAACAGAGTGTGTTGCACCCGATAGAGCTTTTAACATGTTAAAAGCTTCTTCTTTGGAATGTGGCTTACCCAAAATTTTATTATGCAAAACAACTACTGTATCAGCAGCAATAACCACTTCACCATCTTTTACTCTTCTTACAACATCTAGACATTTTTGAGTTGCCAAATCCTCTATTTTTTCATATGAAAATATATCATCAGATAATTTTTCATCATAGTTTGAAGGTATTATTTCAAAATCTAATCCCATATCTTTTAAAATTTGTTTCCTTCTTGGAGAATTTGATGCAAGTATAAGTTTCATTAGTTTATATCCTCATAAGAAAATTTATTAAAATATTGACAGATAATACAAATTAATTTATAATCAATTTGTATTATTTCTCTATGTATTTTACAATAGAAAGGGTATGTATGCAAGAAAATTATATTAATTTAGCAGACGAAAATTGCGATTTAGCCGCAAAAAGGAGTGAATTAGAAGCTTTAATTACGGCAAATTCCAGTCTTATAGATATTTTAAAAGACGCTTGCGAATTAAACATAGAACTCAATTACATTTCAAATATTCATTCTGCGCTTTCTGTAATATCAGAAAAACAAATTGAAACTTTAAAACTTGTGAGTGAATTAAAATAGCTATTAATATCCGTTTGTGATAAATTCTCTGTTGCGAAACTTTGCACCTAAAGATTTTGCAATTTTTTCACACTCATCAGCATCTATATGGTGAATTTTATCAAATCCGGTAACGATACTTGTTGAAACGTCCATTCCAGCATCTACACAAGCTTTAACAAAATTTTTAACTTCTTCGTAAGCATTTTTAATTTTAGGTTTACAAATTTCGTCATATTGTTCTTCGGAAGCTGCATTTAAACTTATAGAAACCGCGTCTATCAAATCTTTAAATTCTTCTGCCACATTAGTTTTGTAAATAGCATTTGCATGCCCATTAGTATTTACGCGAATTTTGATATATGGATAATTGTTTCTTAAATATTTGCAAAATTCCTTCATCATTTCTTTTCGAAGAAAAGGTTCTCCATAACCACAAAAAACAACTTCTTTAGGCGTATCAAACTTTTTAAACTGTTTAATAATATCTTCTAACGTATAATTATCATCATGCCACATTTCTGCACCGCACACATCATCTTTTTGCTCTCTTAAGCAAAAAATACAAGAGTTTGTGCAAGAGTTTGTAAGATTAATATAAACTACTTCTGGTGATTTTTCATTGTTAATTGAATAAACTAATGTGTACATGATTATTTCTCCTATAAAAATTATACAACAAAATAAATATATAGGTTAACACAAAAAACGCGGATTAAAGTTTCACTTTAATCCGCGTTTTCAATTATTCTAATTCAAAAAATTATTCATTTTCAGAATTATTATCACCAACAAGTAAATCAGGTGCGCCGAACATACCTTCAATTTCTTCCAAAATTGCAGATGGTTTGCGTGCTTGATTTCTTTGTGCTGCACGTTTTTGAGCTTCTTTATCTCTTTCTTCGTTAGCACAAGACAAGTGATAGAAACCTGTACCTGCTGGTATCAAACGACCGATAATAACGTTTTCTTTCAAACCTCTTAACAAGTCTTTCTTACCGTCTACAGCAGCTTCTGTCAAGATTCTTGTTGTTTCTTGGAATGAAGCAGCTGAAATGAATGATTCAGTGTTCAATGAAGCTTTTGTGATACCTAACAACATGTATTCACAAGTTGCTTCTTGACCATCGTGTTCTTTCACAGCTTTGTTTTCATTTTCAAAAGTTTGAACTTCAACCAACTCACCAGGAAGTAAGTTAGTATCACCAGAATCAACAACTTTAACTTTCTTAGTCATTTGACGAACGATAATTTCAATGTGTTTATCTGCGATTTCTACACCTTGTGAACGGTATACACGTTGAACTTCGTCTACCAAATATTGTTGTGCTTCTTCAGGACCGCAAAGTCTGATTACGTCATGCGGATTCAAAGGACCACTTGTTAAAGGTTGACCTTTCTTAATCTTTTGACCGTTTTGAACAACGATACTTGCATCAATTGCAAACTTGATTTCAGATTTTGAACCGCCTTCAGTTTCCAAGAATAATCTAGGAACATCATCTTCGATTTCGATTCTTGCAACACCATCAGCTTCTGCTAAAATAGCACAATCTTTTGGTTTTCTAGCTTCAAGCAATTCTTCTACTCTTGGAAGACCTTGAACGATATCGCCTGTTTTTTCTCTTTCGAATACCAATGTAGCAAGCATATCACCACGTAGTACCAAAGAACCTTCTTCAACCTGTAACATAGTACCTGGGCTGATTAAGTAAGGACGACCTATTCTGATTGTAACTGATTTTGCTGTAACATCAACAATCTTACCTGAAACAGGCGCTAATTCACCGGATTCAGCTACAACTGAATCTAATTTGATGAAATCACCTTTCTTAACTGAAGGTTTTGACTTAGTCTCAACAGTTGTTTCAAAGTTAGCGCAGTTCAAAAGTAATCTTCTAGATTCTGCAACATCACCTTTAATTGAAGCAACACCGTCATTTAATGCAAGAACTTCTGTCTTAGCGATTGGAGTTTTAGCATCAATAACTTCACCGTTTGCAACTAATAATTCAGTTTGAAGTGAATTATTAAGCTTAGAATTTCCTTCCAATTCACGACGTACGATTAATGTTTCAAGAACAACAATCTTCAATTCGCCTTTTTCATCAAGTTCTACCATACCTTTTAAGTGTGATAAGTAACCTTGCATTTGAAGAACTAAGCTTGTTCTAGTTAATGTAGCGCCATCAAGGTTTCTAACTCTAGCACCATCTTTGTATTGCAATTGAGTAACAGGAACAATATTGATTGATTCATCTGTTGTATTGAATTCAATAGAAACTTCCTTAGGTTCAATATACATTGGTTGAACAGGTCTAACCAAGATTTGAACAGGTTTATCTTCTAATGATTCTTCTTCAAGAGCAGATGTATCAATATCTTCATCCAAATCATCAATGTCTAAATCATCAAAATCCATTTCCATCAAAGTTACGATAGAAGTTTCTTTTGCCTTGATACCTTTAGCAATAACAGTACCTTCTTCAACAACAGCTCCTTCTTCAACTTTTAATTCAGAAATACTTGGTAAAGTATGAACTTCACCAGGTCTGATTGTAACTTCGTGAACAACATCGTTAAATTCTTTGAATTCTACAATACCGTCAATGTGGCAGTAAACATCTTTAACAACTTCAGTACCGGCAGTTACGAATGTACCATTGTCAACCATCTTCAATGAAGAATCTTTGTTAACTTGGTGAACTTCTTCCGGAACAAATACGATATTACCTGGGTTAGTAACGATTTGATTATCATCAACTTCTATATCAATATATTTAATTTCACCTGAAGATGAAACTGAACATTCATCATCAACAAGTTCCGCGATAATCATACCGTTTTCAACAGTTGTATCTACAGGAGCTTTAACGATATATTTTTCACCAGTCTTGTCAACAGTCCATAATTGTTCTTTCTTAGTTTGCTCGAAAGTTGCATTAGCAGGGTTCAAAGAAGCAATTACGATTGTAATTTCTTTACCTTGAACAATCTTATTAATTTTGTTTTTACCTGATTTAACTTCTTCTACAACTAAATCTTCTGCATAACGAACTTCACCACCGTGTTCAGAAATCATTAATGTTTCTGCTAATTTTTCACCAGCTTTAACTTTTTGTTCATCAGCAACAAGAACTTTTGAACCACCCGGTAAGTTATAAACATCACCACCGATAATCCAAACGATACCGTTTTTGTTAGCAGTTCTTGAAATGTTACCTTGTCTGTCT
>CAKVJE010000075.1 GCA_934754735.1 uncultured Candidatus Melainabacteria bacterium | reverse complement strand
TTTGGATGGTACAATCTGCACAATTAAACAACCTAATGAAACTTATGCAGATGTAAGAGTGATGCCTGGGGCAAAAGAATTTATAGATTCTTTAAAAGCTGACGGACATACTATTATTATTAATACGGCAAGAAATATGCAAACCCAAGGACATAATGTAGGAAAAGTTTTAAAAAATGTTGGAAAAATCACTCTTGATTGGCTTGAAGATAACGGAATACAATATGATGAAATTTTTTTTGGAAAACCAAATGCTGATATAACTATTGATGATAGAGTTATGAAGTTTGAGGATTGGCGAAAAATGGATAAAGATGAAATATTAAAATTAGGGAAGGATAGATAAATAATGAAAAGAGCTATAATAACACCAACATTTTCGGGACATTTTAATTTTATTCAAAAGTATTTGGAAAGTTTTGATAAATATTTAATAGATAAAGATTTTCCATTATGTTTTATAATAAACAAAAATGAAGAAAAAGAATTTATATTGTTAACAAAACAATATAAAAATTTAAATATAAAAATTTATTTTTTAGATGATATTTTAAAACAATATAATATATTGGAATCTGCAGAAGAAATTTTATCAAAATATGGTAGATTGTCATTTCAGACTATAAAAAAAATTTATGGAGCTTTGTATATTTCAGCAGAACAATTTGTTTTTTTAGATTCTGAATCGTTAATGATAAAACCAACAAATCTAAATAAACTTTTTGATGATTTTTATAAAAAACCAAAATTTTTTATTTCTGATATTAATAATCGAAATGCAAATTATAGGAATTCGTTTACATACGAATTTATAAGAAATATAACATGTTTGATAGATAAAAATCCTGAATATTATACGACAGAATCTTATGAATGGTTTTATGAATTGGAAATTTTAAAAGATTCAATTAAAGTATTCGGAAATCCTATGGATGTTATACGAAATTATAAACTTCCTAATAAACATATGAATGTAGAAGGTATTTTAGAAGCGCTTTGGTATTATCAATATATTTTATACAACAATAGGTACGGTTATAACATTTTTATTACTGATGAGGTACTAAGAAAATATTTAAAAAATAATTATGAATCTTTTAAAAAAGATTTTGATAATAGTGATTTTTGGAATGTTGGAATTTTAGAAGTTATAACAAAATTTATTAATAAAAATAATTATAAAGCAATTATTGAACTTTATCAAAATTATGATATATCTATAACAAGAATGGAAATGCCATTAAAATATAGTAATTTTAAATATCAAAAAAAATTTTTGGAACAAACTAATATACATATATTAGCATCAAATCAAGAGCATTTATTTTTAGAAAATAATTTTAAAATATTTCTTAAAAATAGTAAATCATTAAATTATCTTAAAAAAAATTTAAGTTTTTTAATTAATCCAATTAAAAATATAATAAAATTTTGTTTTTCTATTTTTAATTGCATATTTTATTTTGTAAAATTTATATTAGAGTTTTTATTTTTTTATTTGGGGTAATAGATGATTAAAGATGAAGAAATTACATTTATAGTAACGGGTAAAATTTTTTATGATAAAAATCTTACATTAAAATCTCTAAAATCAATAAAGAAATATTTCCCTAGTAGTACAATAATTTTGTCAACATGGGAAGATGAGAATATAAATGAGTTAGAAAAATTTTGTAATAAAATAATAAAAAACAAACAATTAACAAAACATATATCTGCGTGTTTACCAGAGTGTGATTGGTATCCTAAATATAATTCATATAACTTGCAACAATTATCAGTCTCAACTGCATTAAAAATTTGTAATACTAAATATGTCGTTCGACTAAGAAGCGATTTTATATTAACAAAAAAATCATTTTTAAAATATTATAATTTTTATAAAAATATTCTACCACAGTCATCTACTATGTTTAAAGAAAAAATTATAATATATAGTTGTGGTACTATTAATCCGTTTTGTGATGTTCTACCGTTACCACAACATCCAAGTGATTTATTTTTCTTTGGATTACGAGAAGATTTATGCGAAATATATAATGGTAATTTTATACCAGATGAAATAGCAAATTATTATTCCAAAAACAAAGATAAAACGAATCCTTGTTTGTTTAATCATTTATATACACCAGAACAGTATTTATGGTTACAGACATTAGATAATAAAAAAGTTAATTATAAAAAACCATTAAACTATTATGATACAGATGAAACAATAAAAGAAGAAACATTAAAATTTTTTATTGATAATTTTATAATTCTAGATAGCAAACAAATTGGTATAATTTCTAAATTTGACAAAAAATTTACTGCTCAAAAGGCAAATGAACGATTTATTACAAATTTAAAATTTTTAGAATTTTGTAAAAATAGATACAGTAATATACACATTGATCAATTATACAAACAAGAACTTTTGTATACAAATTTAGAAATTTCAAAATCAGGATGTTTAAAACATTTTAAAGCACTATTAAAAAATTTATGCAATACCTTTTCGGAATTTATTTCAATAATATTTTATATGTTTAAAATTTTGTTTTGTTGTAGTTTTTATATAATAAAAATTTTTTATAAAATAAATAATAAGATTTTGCGGGTTTCCACCCCAACAAAAATTAAAAAGGACTAAAATGATAAATTCTAAAGATATTTCAATTATCGTTCAAGGGACGATAAAGACAAAAGAAACAAGCAAATGTTTAAAAAGTTTGCGAAAATGGCTTCCGCAAGCAGAAATTATACTTTCTACATGGAAGAATTCTGACTTAAAACATTTAGACGAATTATATGATAAATTAGTGTTAAATGATGATCCCGGTTGCTATTTAGGGGATGATATATTATCAATTCCTCAAAATTTAAATCGTCAATTAGTAACAACACAAAATGGTATTAAACTAGCGAATCGCAAGTTTATATTGAAAATTAGAACAGATTTTTATTTAGAAAGAAATGATTTCCTTAAATATTGGGATATGTTTCCATTACAAAAGAATGAATATAAAATCTTTTCACACAGAATAATCGTATCTTCTATATACTCAAGAGAAGCGTCTTATACAACAAAACGTCCAATGTTATTTCACCCGAGTGATTTTTATACATTTGGATTAAAAGAAGATATTAAAAATTATTATTTAAATACTAAACTTGAAGCAGAAGAAAATCTTGTAAGTTGGCAATTTAAGTATCCAAATAGATTACCATATCTGCAATCAGTTCATCGTTATACGGCAGAACAATATATTTGTTTTTCTTACATTAAGCGATTATATCCAGAAATACAATATGAAGATTGGACGGATTATAATAAAGACAACATAAAAATATCTAATCTTATAATGCGTAATAATTTTATATTTTTAAATGTGCAACAAAGCAAAATTAACTCAAGAAAACATAAACATACATTAAATCGACAGAATTATTTTTATGGCATTATCAATTTTGAGAAATTTATTAATTATTATATACAAGATTTCGGTACAAATGAGAAGTTAACATTATTGGCAAAACAAGAGCATTACAAATACAAACTAAGTCTATGTAGTAAAAATTTTGTAAAACCAATAATTTTAATGTTAAAATTCATTGAAAAAACTTTAAAGTGGTTTATGAATATTTTTACTTTTATGAAATATTTAGCAGACTATATCATTGTTACAATACGTTTAGCTATAACATCAAAGAAGTAGGTTGGGGTTTCCACCCCAACAATACTACACCAATTCGCCATTCAAATACCAAGTTCTTGCTCTGGTTATTTTTGCTGTTACAAATTCGCCTGTGATATCTTTATCATGCGGAATGTGGACGATTTTATTGTTACGGGTTCTGCCGGTAATAACGTTTTTACCGTTTCTTGTTTCAAATTTTTCAATCAAAACTTCCAATTCGCGTCCAACATATTTTTGATTAGATTTCAAGCAGCATTCGCGGTTATGTTCGTTCAAACGCGCAAGTCTATCTGTCTTAACATCTTCCGGCACGTACAAATCAACCCATTTCGCTGCGACAGTTCTTTCTCTTGGAGAATAAGCTGCCGTATTTGAATAATCCAATTCCAATTCAGTCATAGCCTTCAAAGTATTTTGGAACTGTTCTTCCGTTTCTCCCGGAAAACCTGCAATGAAATCACTTGTAATTGTTACGTCCGGAATTCGGCTTCTTAAATTATCGCAAATCTTTTTATAAGTTGCATAATCGTATCTGCGGTTCATTTTCTTTAAAATGTAATCATCGCCGGATTGCATTGGAATATGGAAATATTCACAAACTTTATCAAGCTCAATCACAGTATCTATAAGTTCTTCCGTAATATCTGTAGGATAAGATGTTACAAATCTTATTCTAAAATTACCTTCAAGCGCATTTACTTGTCTTAAGAGCCAAGAAAGGTTTTGGTGCGGTTCTAGGTCTTTACCGTAAGAATCCACATTTTGTCCAAGAAGTGTAATCTCTTTAAAGCCTTCGCTTAAAGCCTTCTTAGCTTCATTCAAGATTAATTCCGGTTTCCTGGAACGCTCACGACCTCTTGTATAAGGTACGATACAGTATGTGCAGAAATTGTTACAGCCTTCCATAATCGGAATCCACGCATTAATACTTTTTACACGGTTTATTTGAATATCACTTTCTTCAAAAGGTTTTTCTTCTGTAGAAACTACTCTTTCGCCGGCTTCAATACGTTTGACGAGATTTGGTAGCTCATAAAGTCTTTGAGTTCCTAAAACCAAATCTACATAAGGAGCACGTCTGAACAAATCTTTACCTGCTTGTTGAGCAACACAACCTGCAAATACTATTTTTAAATCAGGATTATTCTTTTTCCACTTACCCCAGACGCCAATTGCGCTATAAGCCTTGTCTTCAGATAGTTGTCTGATTGAGCAAGTGTTGATAATCAACATATCAGCTTCTTTTGGTTCAAGTGTTTGCGTATAACCGCAATGCTCCAATATACCAAACATACGTTCAGCATCGGATTTATTCATTTGGCAACCTAATGTCTCTATATATACCTTTTTCATTTATTCCACCTCTTTATTCTATTGTACAACAAACGAAAACGGATAAGAGAAATTTAACCTTTAAATGTTAAATCCGGATGACGCGCTGCAAGCGTTTCGTCAACTTTTTTAATCGGAGTTTTTTGTGGTGATTTCAAAACTTCTTCAGGATTTTCTTCGATTTCTTTAGCAATTTTTAGCATTGTATCAACGAAATCATCCAAAACCCGTTTAGATTCAGATTCTGTAGGTTCAATCATAATTGCTTCATGAACAATCAATGGGAAATAAACCGTTGGCGGATGACAATTAGAATCCATCAAACGTTTTGCAATACCTAATGTTGAAACCCCTTGGTGATGTTGTTTTTCTCCGGACAAAACAAATTCGTGCATACAAGGCTCATCATAAGGTAAATCATAAGCACCTTTTAGTTTTTCCTTTAAGTAATTTGCATTCAAAACAGCGTCAGCGCTTGCCAATTTTAAATTATTACCCATCATTAAAATATAAGCGTAAGCTCTAACAAGAACGCCAAAATTGCCGTAAAAACTTCTTACTTTGCCAATAGAATGTTTAATATCGTAATTTCTATAATATTTTCCATTTGCACATTCAATTATAGGAGACGGCAAGTATTCTCTTAATTTTTCTACTACACCAACAGGGCCTGCTCCAGGGCCGCCACCACCGTGAGGAGTTGCAAACGTTTTATGAAGATTTAAATGCACAACATCAAATCCCATTAATGCAGGATTTGTCCAGCCCATAATAGCGTTAAAATTAGCACCGTCGTAATAAAGAAGTGAGCCATTATCATGCATTAATTTCGAAATTTCTAAAACATTTTCTTCAAAAATGCCCAGCGTATTAGGGTTTGTCATCATAATAGCCGCAACATCAGAATTTAAAAGCTCTTTCAAGTTTTCAATATCAACTTGTCCTTTTTCGTTTGATTTAACTTGAACAATATCAAATCCGCACATCTTCGCGCTTGCAGGATTTGTACCGTGCGCAGAATCAGGAACCAGAACTTTTTTTCTGTTCAATTCGCCTTTGGTTTCAAAGTATTTTTTTACAACCATCATTCCGGTTAATTCACCATGCGCTCCGGCAGCAGGCTGTAAAGTCATTGCATCCATGCCGGTAATTTTCTTTAAAGCTTCTTGAAGTTTATACATAAGCTCCAAAGCACCTTGAGAATCATCATCAGATTGTAATGGATGTAAATTTGTAAACCCTTCCAATGAAGCTAAAAATTCATTAACCTTTGGATTGTATTTCATAGTACAAGAACCAAGCGGATAAAAGCCTTTTTCTATACAGAAATTGCGATCGCTTAATTCTTTGTAATGGCGCATAACTTCCAATTCACTTAGTTGTGGAAGTCCTATTTCGCCTTCTCTTAACATTTCTTGCGGAAGATAATCTCCTAAAGTGGCATTGCTGCCAAATCCGATACCTTCTACCCCATTAGATTTTTCAAATATTGTTTTCATTATTCAAGCTTTCCTGTTTTAATAATTCTTTTTTTACTTTGTCTAACGCATTTTGGATAATTCTCGAGATTCTCGACTGAGAAATATTAAATTCTGCCGATATATCTTTAAGTTTTTTATCGTAAAAATACTTTGCTTCAATCAATTCTTGTTCTCTTTGTGAAAGTTTTTTCATAACTTCACAAATTCTGTTTTTCAGTTCAACTATTTCGGCTTTTTCTTCCGGAGTTCTATGATTATCCTTGATTAAAGTAGGATTTTCTGCGTCTGCCATTTCTTCTATTGAAAGAATTGTTTTGTAAACAGCATCCTTGATTTTTTCATGTTCCAAAGATGTTTCTTGATTTTTCATAACATACCATTTGTAGCGACGGCGCATTTCGTTTCTGATTGCCCATTTTATTGCTTTTGTAAGATATGCTGTTGTGTATAAATCTTTATTTCTTGAATTATTAACAAGGTAATAAACAGTATAGTTAGCAAGACTTATAACTTCTGAAAGCTCAATAAGCCCAAGGTTTGAGAATTTTTTGTATTCAACCTTGGAGATGGTTTCGACTAATTCTTTGTATTGCGCCAAATTAGCTCGCTCTTCTCTATTTCTGTTTATTGACTCTATATCTTTCATACCTTATATGATACCAGAAAACAGGGTGTAAATGCAAGGTAGTTTGTTTTGTTAAAAATTAAATCCTACATTGTTTTTTTATGCAAAGTTTCTTTGTTCTTGCTCTTTTTCGACTGCTTTTTGTGTTACAATACCCATTCCGATGATATTGAATTTAGAAATGTCTACTTCTTTTGCAGCAGCCAGCATTCCGGTATATGAGTTTGCGATTTTACCTAAGAACAATTGTTGAACGCAGGAAGATGCATTTGAAAAATAGTTCATTGCCCAATTTTGAGTAGTTGTTCCGATTTCTCCGAATTTTTTAAATGCTTCTGTTGCAAAACCGAATTTAGATTCACCGGTTTGTTTTAAATATTCGGAAATGTTTACAGCACTTTGCAACGCTTGATTTTTTAATGTATAAATTTCAGAACCTGTTAATCGAGTGTTGTCATTTTCTTTTGCTTGTTGAGTAGTTTCAACTGTAAATTGAGGTTCTTGAACAACTGAATTGTTAAAAACTTGTTCTCTGCAAGCTAATAATCTTGTTTGAGCAGCTTCAAATTCTTTTCTAGGTTTAGTATTAACAATTTCTGTAACACCGGCTTTTTCTTCTATTGGAGCTTTTAATTCAGCAGAAGGATTTTGAGCGATTGCAGAATAGTTACCGTTTGTAACTTCGTCTAACAATTTAACTAATTCTTCTTTAGGGATAGTTAAAGCTTCCGGATGTTCTTCTACGAATTCGTTAACTTGTTTTACTACGTCTCTATAGATTGGAAGTTTATAGGCATCTTTGTTCATTGTGCCAAGAATTTCTTTTTTATTTTCTTGGGCAACTTTTGTATTAACAGCAGTACCTGATATTGCACCGGAATAAAGATTTTTATATAAATCTCTTTGTGCAACAAGTTCTTTTTCTTCTTCGGTTAAATCTATGCCTTTTGCTTCTTTTTCTTTAATTGCCTTAAGTTTATCTGCATTTTCTTGGAAAAATTGTTTTGCAGGTTCACTCATTTGAGAATAAGTTTCTTTGATGCTTTCTTCTGATTTTTCTGCAAAAACACCGGCTACCATAGCAGTTTGGTCTTTATCGGTTGGAACATTACCTTCAACGTCTTTCGTTCCCATTACTTGTGAAAGTTCTTCAACAGACCAGCTGTCAGCCCAAGCTTCTTTAGCTTGCGGAGTTTCAAAACTTGCAAGAACAGCATTCAAACCTTTTAGTCTGTTGTCAGAAGCTAAAGTAGCAATAGCTTGTTTAAAGATTGCTTTTTCTTCATCAGGAGTGTTGATTAATAAACGACCAAATGTTTGTAATTGACCTTTATAAATGCTTGCTTTTTCTTTTGCTGATTTAGCATTTTTAAGAGGTCCTAATAAAGTCTTATTAAAGAAATCAAACAAAGCTTTTTCTAATTCATCAGGTTTGATATTTTCTAAAGTTGCATCATTTTTTAGACAACCTGTTTCTTTTAATCTTTTTAAAAGAGATGACTTTTTAACTTTTTTATCATAATCATCAAAACCTTTGATTGTCCAACCTGTGTTTACAGCGATAAAATAAGTATTACCAAGTTTGCCGGCTTTTTCTAAATCAATTTTGCCGTCAACAATTGATTTTTTAATTGCAGCTATTAAACAATCCAAAACTTGTTTAATTTTGCTTTCATCTGCATTTTCGAATTGTTTTTCATTCATGCCGGAAATACGGTATAAAATTCCGCTATTTTTGATTTCAGAAGGTTTTAATCCATATTTTGAAAACTCTGCACATTCTGCACACATTTTTTTTAATAGTTCATCAAGCTTAGAGGTATTTTTATTTGCTTCTACAGAGGTATTGTTGTTATTGGAGTTTGAATAAATAGAATTAGTAAAATTGCTATTTTCAGCCTTGTTAACGGTAGAATTAGCTTGTGTTGAAGAATATTCAGTTTTACTAACTGCGTTTACCATCTTAATACCTCATATATATAAAGTATATAAGCAGCTGCCAATTTCAGAAATTTAAGTTTTCTTAATAAAACTTAATAAAGATTCCGTTTTGTGATATAGCGTATTTTAGGTTTAGATGTAAAAAAGTCTTTACAATCCTTATGTCGATTTTGAAAATAGTGTAGTATATTCTTGTACTTGATTTTGAAACAAAGCTGAAACGCTGCGTAGGACAAATCTTCACAAAAGTACAGGGCAAGTTATGCCCATTAATAGTAGAATAGCGGAGGATTATTGTGCGACATTGCTGTC
>CAKVJE010000074.1 GCA_934754735.1 uncultured Candidatus Melainabacteria bacterium | reverse complement strand
CATGTTAACAGCGCCCAAGTCGTCCATGCGTTTTTGTAATCTTTGGATACGGCTTGTAATCTCTTCGATTGACATTTCAATCGGCGCAAGTTCATTCGTATTAACACCTGATTCTGTCAAAAGTTTGCGAGTTTCTTCTAATTGAGGTTCTAATTCGCGTCTGCGTGCTTTAAATGACTCTATTTGCTCTGCAATTTTTTCAATATCAGAAGCTTTTAAATTACGTTGAGTTTCAATATCAACCAAATCTTTATTGATGTCATCTCTTTGTTTAAGAAGTTCGCCCAACTTGTCAGTGATTTCTTTAATTTGAACATTTAAAACTTCAAGCTGTTCGTTTAAACCTTTGATTTCTTCTGTGAATTTAGCTTTATCAAGTTCCAAATCTTTATTTGTATTTAAAGAACGCGCAATAGTTTCATTGTGAGTATTGATTGTTGTTGTGAAAAAGTCAATTTGTTGGTGCAAGCCATCAATATCATTTTGAGCGTTCGCCATATTTTTTTCGTAGCGTTTTATTTCGGCTTCAACACCTGCTGTTTTTTCTTTTAAATCCTTCAAATCAGAGTCATTCATAAGTTTTTCAACTTCTGAAATTGAAGTTTGAATATCTGTCATTTTTTCGGAAAGAATGATATGTTCTTCTTCCATTTTATCAAGATTTTTTTCTAAAGCAGTAATTTCAGGTTCTGTAACCTTGATTAACTCTTGCTTTTCATCAATATTTTTCTGAGTATTTGCAAAATTTGTTTCCAAGCTTGTTAATTCTAATTTCGCTTTATTAAATTCTGTCGTTGAAGCTGAATATTTGCTTCTGACATCTTCCATTTTAGATTCCAAATTAGAACGCTTAGAAATCAAAGACGCATATTTACTTTCCATTTCACGAAGTCTGGCTTTAAAAGTATCCAATTCGCTATCAGAATTTTGTGAGAATTTTAAGCCTGTTTTTCTGATAGCACCACCGGTAATTGAACCTGATTTTTCGAACAAATCGCCAGATAGTGTTACCATTCTGTATTTGCCGATAAGCTTGTTTGCAACGCTTCTATCTTCAACAACAAGCGTGTCGCCTACTGCATAATAGAAAGCATTTAAATATTCATCATCAAAATCAATAAGGTTGATAGCAAAATCAATTACACCTTTTTCTTTTGGTAAATTCAAACTGCGTGGACATTTTACGATTTTATTCAAAGGTACAAATGTTGCACGTCCTGCGTTCGCAGATTTTAGAAGTTCAATACAAGTAGAAGCTACGTGTTCATCTTCTACTACGATGTGTGACATCCTTCCGCCAACTGCAATTTCCATTGCTGTAGAAAACTCTTCATCAACCTGACCAAGTTTTACAAGTGGTGCGTGTACGCCTTGAATATTAGCATTTACAACGGTATCAACAGCACGTCCGAGGTTAGCTTCTTCGCTTGCGTTTTTAATCGCCTCAAGCTTGTAAATCTTGTTGCGTGCTGCCTGAACGTCGTAGTTCATGTCTTCTATTTCGTTTTTAGTTTTATCCAAATCATTTAATGTATTTTTCTGGATAATTTTGAAATCGTCAAGTTCTTTGCCTAATTGTTCTATTAAAAGTTCTTTTGAAGACTTTGTTTCAGAAAAATTTGCTTTAAACGCTTCCAATTCACCAAGTTTCGCTTTTGCATCCTCTAATGCTTTCTTTTTAGTGGATAAATCAGCTTCCATTGGTGCTTGTTTTTGAATAAGCTTAGTTTCTTTATCTTGTAATTCTTCAAGTTCTTTTCTTAAAGTATTTCTTCTTTCGATGTGTTTTTCAGCCGTTTCGTTTAAGCCTGACATATCTTCCAAAATCTTATGCAAGATAGCTTTTTGCTCTTCAATGTTTTTTTCAATTCCTTTAATTTCGTCTTGCTTAAGAGAAATTTTTAATTCTGAATCTTTAATTTTGCCTTGTTGAACTTCAATACCGTTTTTTGTGTTTTCAATTGTCTTTAAATTATCTTGAATTTGTTTATCCGCAAAAACAATTGAAGAATTTTTTCTTGAGATTGAACCTTTTAATTCTTCGGCTTTTTGTTTAAGTTCTAGTTGATGACCTTCGCCTTTTTCAGTAATTGTTTTTGAAATCTCGTCATATTTTTCTTTAATAAGTTTCAAACGTTCTTCGAGGTCTTTTGATTTTAATTCTTCTTCTTTTTTGCGTTTAGTAAATTCTAAAATATTTTCGTGCGCTTTTTCTAAATTACGTCTTAAATCAAAAAACTTAACAGTATTAATTTGGCTTTCTAACCCTGTTTTTTCTTCTTTAAGTTTTTGATATTTTAGCGCAACTTCTCTTTCTTCGTTAAGTTGTTCAAGACGAGTATTAACTTCATTCAAAATCAATGTCGAATTAACAACGCGCTTTTCAACCGTTTCAAGCTCGTTTGTTGCTTGGTCTATTCTTCTGTCAAAATCTGCAACTCCGGCGATTTCGTCAATTATTTTACGGCGTTCGTTCGGAGTACAGTTTGTAATACTCATAACGTCGCCTTGCATCATTACGTTGTAGCTGTTTGGCGTAATATTATATTTTTCTAATCGAGCGTGGATATCAGATAATGTTGCAATTTTATCATCAAGATAATAAATACTTACAAAACCTTGAGAGGATTTTCTAATTCTTCTTGCAACAGAAAAATCGCCGTCCTCAGTTTCACCAAAAGTTACTTTTACAAAAGCTTCATTTCTTTTGTTGTAGGTTGAAATTAAGTGGAAAAGCTTTTCTGCACGCAAAGTTCTGCTTGTAGAAAGCCCGAGAGCAAAAAGAATACTGTCAATAATATTACTTTTTCCGGAACCGTTTGGGCCTGAAATGGTTGTAAAACCTTTCAGCATAGGGATATCAACTTTGTTCGCAAAAGATTTAAAATTGTCAATCTCCAGCTGTTTAATGAACATAATTACCCCTTCTTAATACTCCTCTATTCATTAAAATTACATTAAAAATCAAACGCTGTCAATCAGTTAGATTTTACTAACTTTAACTAATTTAAACAGTATAAGTTGATTATCAATTTGAATAATAAGCGTTTTGACTATATCTTTTTTTTATAGTTTAATTTTTTTATGTTTATTTCATTTTTTGAAAAAATTAATGGATTATATGAGAGCTTTTTTGCCCCTTTTGATGTGCTATTAGAGAAGTTACCGTTTGCGGATTGGGCACTTGATGCTATTTGTGACAGCATTCATTTACTACCGTTTTTGTTTTTTGTATTCGTGATAATTGAAATTCTTGAGTTTTATCATGCAAACAAAATTAACGAACTTCTTAAAAAATCTGGAAAAAGTGGGATTTTAGTTGGCGCATTTGCATCTATTGTCCCTCAATGTGGTTTCTCAGTAATAGCCAGTAGTCTTTATTCAAACAGAATAATTACGCGTGGATGTCTAATTGCGGTTTATTTGGCAACATCAGACGAAACAATACCAATTCTTCTTGCAACGCCTGCAAAAGCATATTTAATAATTCCAATAGTTTTAATCAAATTGGTTATAGGGATTTTATTTGGATATTTAGTGGACTTTATAATTCCACAAAAATCAGTAGTAAATACAGTCCAAACAGATGTTATAGAAGAAGGTTGTTGCAAGCATGATATTGAGCATGGAAGTAAACGCGAATTAATTATTCACCCAATACTGCACACCGCGAATGTATTTGCATTTATACTTGTAATAACATTACTCTTAAATTATTTTCTTGTAAATGTTGACGTTGATTCTCTAATAAACGGTAATAAATTCATACAGCCAATAATATCAGCTTTTGTAGGCTTAATTCCAAATTGTGCAGTATCTATTGGATTAACTATGATGTTGATAAAAGGAACAATTTCATTTGGCACAGTTATGAGTGGATTATTATCAAATGCAGGTTTAGGCTTATTAGTTTTATTGAAAAACAATGATTTTAAAGATACATTAAAAATAATTTTTATTTTGCTTATAATAAGCATAATTTCTGGAATAACATTAAATACACTATTTGTATGATGTAAAATTGTATAATTAATTTTACCCTATTACTATAGGGAGAGTGTGTAATGTTAAATCAAGTTATTTTACAACCTGCAATGTCAGAGTCTATTACTAAAAATTGGACAGAGCAAGCAATAGAATGCTATAAGTTGAATGGTAATTGTAGTGAGTGCTCAATAAAAAAAGCGCATTATACTTTTGATTGTCAAATGCCAAGAGTAATTGAAGTTTTAAAATTATTAAATGGCGAACCTAAAATATAATTTTAATAATTTAGATTTTGTGTTCAAGAGTAAAAAATAAAAGATTTTTTTTATAATATTGACTCTTGCAATTAGAAATTATACAAAATTTTATTTTTTCATAACAGTTTTTATTATTTTTAAATGAAATAATATCATCTGTTTTTACTTCTTGTGTGTTCATAATATAGCTCCTTTTAATAAACTCAGATTTTTTATGTTAGTTGCTTAAAATTGCAATCCAATTAAAAATTTTTTAATAGTAAAAAATTAAAAATTCCTTATATATATAAAGTTTGTTTAAACATTTAAATTGATATAAAAAATTATACAATGTTACAATGCTTAATATTTTTTTATAAAAATCGATTTTAAAATTATTTGTAAAATCAATAAAACTTTGTTATATAATGTTTTTATGAATAGATTTAGATTTTTAACTTCAGGCGAAAGTCATGGAAAATGCCTGAATGCAATAATAGAAGGAATACCTGCCGGAATTAGAATAAAAGCTTCCGTTATTAACGAAGATTTAGCGCGTCGTCAAGTCGGTTACGGTCGCGGTGGCAGAATGAAAATAGAAAAAGACACTGTTGAAATTAAATCAGGTGTGCGATTTGGAAAATCAACAGGAGCGCCAATTTGTCTTGAAATCAAAAACAAAGATTTCGAAAATTGGCAAGAAGTTATGAACACGGAACATCAAGATTATCCTGCTCAAGAAACTTTAAAGAAAATTGAAGAAAAATCATTTACAACAGTTCGTCCCGGACACGCTGATTATGCGGGTTCTATCAAATACAATTTTACTGATTTGAGAAATGTTTTAGAACGCTCTAGTGCAAGAAAAACCGCAATAGAAGTTGCAGTAGGCTCTGTTGCGAAACAAATTCTTAAAGAATTCGGCATTATGGGATTTTCTCACGTTGTACAAATCGGCAACGTGAAATTGGATTTTTATCCAAAAACTTATACTTTAATAAAAGAAAAAGCTGAAAAATCAGACGTAAGATGCGCTGATGATTTGACAGCTGATAGAATGCGCAATGCGATTGACGAAGCAGCTCAAGCCGGCGATACTTTAGGCGGAAAATTTGAAGTTATTTTTGGCAATCTTCCTGTTGGATTAGGTTCTTACGTCCATTGGGACAGATGTTTAGACGGGCGTTTAGCACAAGCGGTTATGAGTATACCTGCTGTTAAAGCTGTTGAAATCGGTGCAGGTGTTGACGCAGCATCTCTAAAAGGTTCTCAAATGCACGATGAAATTTTTGTTAAAAACAAAAATGTTTATCGACATACAAATAACGCCGGTGGGCTTGAAGGTGGAATGACAAACGGGGAAGCGCTTGTAATTAAAGGTACAATGAAAGCAATTCCTACTATGCGCAAACCGCTTGCAACAGTTGATATTGAAGACATGCAACCTGCAAGTGCGCATTTTGAACGTTCTGATACATGCGCAGTTCCTGCGTGCGCTGTTGTAGCAGAAGCCAGAATTGCAATTATTTTAGCAGATGAACTTCTAACAAAAATTGGTGGTGATAATTTTGTAGAAATGAAGGCTCATTATGGCGAATAATGAAAATATCGTTCTTGTCGGCATGCCTGCAAGCGGAAAAACAACCATTGGTACTCTGCTTGCAAACGAGCTTCCGACTCACATTCATATTGATATTGATAGCGTTATTGAAAAAACTCAAGGAATGAAAGTTTCTGATATTTTCGCCAAATTTTCGGAAGATTATTTCAGAAAATTGGAATATGATACAATCAAAATGGTTTGTACAGGTAGGAATAAAATTATATCAACCGGTGGCGGTTCTTTTGAAAATCCCGATAATAGAGCAACTTTGTTGAAGTTTGGTAAAGTTTTCTATTTGAAATCTGACCTTGATATATTATATTATAGAATATCAGAGGATTCGACAAGACCTCTTTTACAAAAAGAAAATCCACGCCAAGTCTTAGCAGATTTGATAAAAAAAAGAGAAGAAAACTATCAAAAAGCGCATTATACAATTGATACGAGCGCAATGAGTGAAGATGAAATTGTAAGGTTTATTATAAATGAGGCAAATTCTTAAAGTTCAAATAAGTGATAACAAAGAATATCCGATTGAAATTTCGGATGATAGCTTCGCGAAACTTAATCAAGAGCTTTATGAAGCAACGCGCGGTCAAAAACGTCTTGTTGTAATGTCTAAAAAGGTTTATGATTTGTATTTTAATGAATTAAATTTTTCAGAAGAAGAAATATTTGTTCTTAAAGACGGCGAAAAAGAAAAAAATTACAAAAACTACCTCAAAATAATGAAGCGGGCAATTGAGCGCGGTTTAACAAGAAACGATGTTATGATTGCTGTTGGCGGTGGTGTTGTTGGTGATATGACCGGTTTTGCAGCATCTACTTATATGCGCGGAATTGATTATATTCAAGTTCCAACAACATTGCTTTCTGCTGTTGATTCTTCTGTTGGCGGAAAAACGGCAATTGATTTAGCCGAAGCTAAAAACATTATTGGCACATTTTACCAGCCAAAAAAAGTCTATATAAATATAAATTTTTTAAATACGCTTGATAAACGTCAATTTATGTCAGGGCTTGGCGAAGTTCTAAAATACGCTTTCATAGAAGAAAGTTGTCATTATGAAAATCCGCTCTATTTATTTGAGTTCTTGACATTAGGCTGTGAAAAAATCATGGAAAAAGAGCCTTTGACCATTATTAGAATGATTGAATATTGCCTGCATTTGAAAATCGCAGTCGTAAACCAAGATGAAAAAGAAGGCGGATTGAGAAAAATTTTGAATTTTGGGCATACGCTTGCTCACGCTTTAGAAACAATTACAAAATATAAAAAATATACGCATGGTGAAGCAGTCGTTTTGGGAATGTTTTTTATAATCGAATGGGCTTATAAAAAACAATACATTAGCTATTCTTACTATAGACTTTCGAATGAATTGTTTGCTAAATATGGATTTAAGCCGTTAGACAAAAAATATCCGACTGAGAAATTGGTTGAAATTATGAAAAAAGACAAAAAAGCGACTTCAGATAAAATTGCGTTTATTATTCCAAGCGAAAAGAAGCAGGTAAAAGAAATAAAACTTGCGCCTTTGGAAGTCGAAGAGATGTTTTTATAAAAGAATAAGGAATATTATGCCGAGATATATTGCTATTACAGATATTCATGGAGAGCTTAGGAAGCTTGAAAGTGTATTGAGTCAGATTGACATTCAACCTGATGATATTTTTGTATTCATGGGTGATTATATTGACAGAGGTCCTGATTCAAAAGGTGTAGTTGATAGAGTTATCCGGCAAGCAGAAACCAATAAGTGTATATATTTGATTGGCTCACATGAATATGCGCTTTTGCACGCAAAATCAGACGATTATTACCAATTCTTGTTTGATAATTATGGTGGGCCGGCTACTGTTAGAAGTTATGGAAGTTTTGAAAATATTTTTAAAATCCATGGCGATTTCTATAGAAATTTAAAGTTCTATTATAAAACTGATAAATATTTGTTTGTTCACGCAGGAATTAATCCCGATTATCCGCTAGAAGAACAAGACGAAGTCGATTTGGTTTATATCCGAGGAAAATTTATATATTCAAAACATAATCTTCCACAAAAAATTATTTTTGGTCATACGGAATTTGATGAACCATATATTGATGAAGGTAAGATTTGTATTGATTTAGGTTGTGGTAAATATCCGAATGCTCATCTTTGTGCATTAATTTTGGACGAAGATGGAAAAGAAGAATTTATATATTCTTAAAATATTAAGTTTTGTAACAAAGACATTCTTAACTGAAATTCCTTTTTTTTGAAATACTTTATATATACGTAAGACGAAACACAGAGAGTAAAACAAAATCAAAAGCTTTATGTTTATTTGAATTAAAAATATTTGGTTCAAATAAAACGAATTAAGTTTTTTGATTAAAAAAACTTGACCTTTTGAGCAGTTGCTTAAATAAGGCGCTAAATAAATGCGCTTTAGTTAAGGAACTACATAACAAGGCTTAAGTAAATACGCCCAAAAACGGCGAGAAACGAGGCTTTTATGGCATTATTACAGTCATATAACATAAACGCTATGGCAACACAGATTTCTAAAGAATTTTATATAAACGAAAATCCTACAGAGGATAAATCGTATGTATTAATGGATGAAATGCGACTTTTCGCGATGGATTTGAAATCCAGAGTTACATTTATTTCCAGAGTCAAAAATTAAATTTTATTTATACCATCTTACAATCTTACTTACAATTTAATTTCCCCAACTTACTTATCTATTAGTGCCTCTTTAGCTTAAAGAGGTATTTTTTTATAGAATAACCATTTAACAATAAGCGTACTCTGAATGACTTGGAATATAATTTTCTAGTGTGCCGTCATTCGGAAGTTCGATTAGAACTGAAGAATTTAGCCTTTTATTACCCCTATTTTTTTATTAAAGCTATCATGTAATTCGCGCATATGGTGGCGATAATTTTTAACAAAAAAAAACCTCTTAAGAAAAGAGGCGGGGGAATTTTTAAGTTAATAGGTATACACTTCACGATTTACTACACACTTTGAAGTTTTTAGAGTTAAATTAAACTATTTTATCCTAGTCCAAAGGTTGGTGCGCTTTCTTTAGCTTCTTGACTTGCCAATTGTTTGCAAGATTGAAGTTCTGCACGTTTCATAGCTAACCTTTGTTCTATATCGTTCATTTCTAATTGAATTTCTTTTTCTTTTTCATTTAAGACTTCTATTTCTTGTTGTTTCAAAGCCTTCATAGATTCTTCTTTGAATTTTGAGAATGCACTCATTTCCATTTGATATTGAGTTAATGCATTTCCTGTCCAAGGAACCATTCCTCTCATTTTCATTGTTTGTACATTTTGCATTGCGCTCATTGAACTTGCTTGATTAGAGAATTGAGCAAACATTGTAGCTCTTGGCAAAAGCTCAGCAGACATACCAGCTACGTTCGCCATTGTTACTGCGGAAGAACCACCCAACATTCCGGCGTACTTTTGGTAATTAGAAAGTCGAATGCGGGTTTGCATTGCCTGCCTTTCCAATTGATTTATTTCGCGTGTTAATCTCTGGACTTGCCAGAATGCCATTAACATAATAAACCTACCTAACTTTGTTCTAACCT
>CAKVJE010000073.1 GCA_934754735.1 uncultured Candidatus Melainabacteria bacterium | reverse complement strand
TGAACGATTTTATCTAACATGTCTTTCATAATTTTTACCTCTTTAATTCAAGTATAAATCAAACATGCAAAATAAAATAGAGCGCCCTTTCTAAAAGGTTTATATTAGTTGTTCATTTGTTTTTTTAAGTTGGTTTTAACTCCGCTCAAAGGCCCGTTGTTTGGCGCTTTTAAATTTTCATAATATTTTTTTACATATACAACAGGAAATTTTGGAAGCCATACAAACTTCATAATTATAGAAGCTGCGTCAGCACCTTGAGAAAACATAAGCTCATCAATAGTTTGTTCATAAGCAGGTGAAATAGAAGAAAAAACTTTCAGAAAATAATTTGTTGCGCTTACGCTATAATATCCGGTTGTTGTTACAGGTTTTGAAAGTAATTCTGTTATTTTAAATTCAGATTCATCTTCTAAAGTATTCATATCAAAAGGCATTTCAAGCTTTTCGTCTTTCATTCTTATAATCTCATATTTTTCGCCATTAAATACAAGTATCATAGTGTTTGGTTTAGGCATATAAATATCATCAAAAATATTGTCTAAAATCGGTTGACCGTTAAAATCAGTAACTCCATATTTGTAGTTTTTGCAAGTCAAAAACATACCGCCATAAAGCAAATCAATAGATTGATATTCGACTGGAAGAATTACAAATCCTTGTTCGTCAAACAATCCGTACTTATCACCTTTTTTTAGTTTTACAAATTTTCCTAAAACCCTGTCTGCATTAGAGTATTTAGGTTCAACCAAAATGTTTCCGTTACTGTCCATAACGCCGAATTTTGTACCTTTTTGAATAATCCAGCCTTTTTCGCCCAATCTGATTAGTTTCTTGTAATTCGCGTCAACAATGATTGCACCGTTCTCGTCTTTTAAACCGAACTTGCCGTTGTCGCTAAAAACAGTCGGAGACGCGAATACAGATGTTTGTAATATTAGTAATGAAAAGATAAAAGCTAACTTCTTCATAGAAAAAGATTAGCATAAAATTAAAACGCAAAAAAGCAGATTTTTGAAATAATTGTATTGCGCACCGCAAGAGCTAAAATATAAGGTGTTTTGAATTAAAAACTACCATAAAATAACACATTTCGTAAAATTGATTACCTATGCATAAATAATGTAAATAGACACAAATATAAATTTCTTGTATTTTTATTAAAAAATAAGCTTAGTAATTAACTTGCAAAAGTTAAAACATGTTGTATAATTAAAGTATAGGGAAAAGACCCTAAGAAGGTCGTATCTCTTAAGGTCTTTCTTAACTTCCCTATTTAATGAATGTAAGTGCTATGATTATCATAAAGATAAGCCATAGCGCTTTTTCTGATATACAGAAAATCATTTTTCTTCACCACCTTTCCGCTTATGTCCTCTTAACAAGTCTGTGTCGGAAGTGGCAAACAGGAAGCTTACCCATTAATGCTATTTTACTATAATAGTTAGTTTATAACAAATAATATAGAATATATTATTCAATACGCAACTAAAAATGTTTCATGTTATAATTTTGATTATGAGAAAGAGCGTCAAAATATTAACCGCAACAGTTTGTTCTGCAGTAGTAATCGCAGGTGCAGGAGTTTGCACTTATCTTTATACATTGCCAAAGCTTGTTTCTAGTGCATGGTTAAATAAAGTTGCAGTAAAAGAAGCGACTGAAATTTTGAACGCGGATTTATCAATAAAAAATCCGAAACTTGCGACTAGCTTTAGTCCAAATATCGGTTTTACTTTAGAAGAATTGACGCTTAGTAAAGACAACAAACAAATACTTGCTCTAAACAATTTAGATACAGAATTTTCTTTCAAAGATATTTTTGCAAAACGTATTATTGTAAAAAAACTCCTTGCAGATAACGTTTTTGTTAACGCATCCGACTTGATGTCGATTTTACCTAAAACAGAGCAAAAAGAAGAAAAGCCGAGCGAGTTTAATTTAGACATGTTTTCTACGATTTTGGGGGTTAGAAAATGTCTGATTACATACAACATGGATGATGTCGGGATAAAATTTGATGCGCAAAATATTCTTTTAGATAGAACCAAGGCTAAAAAATATTTGCACTTTGATTTTGACTTCTTTATGACGAAAGGACAAGACAAAATCAAAGTTTCGGCGGACGATAAGCATTGTATTTATATGGGTAATGGCGAATTACATATAGATAAATTTCCGATAGAAATTGATAAATCAAAAATTGTAATTGACGCTTTTGCTTCCAGAAAAGCCGGCATGAATTTAAATGTTTCATCCAGAAATTTTAGCGCGCGTGATATTTATAATATTGTGTCTTCAAATATAATTATGCCAAACGGTAAGGAAATGCTTGCGCCAATTTGTGATGTAAAAGGTAGTGTGGATTTTAATCTTCATCTAACTAAACAAAATATTCACGGTGATATTAATGTAAATGAATCAGAATTCAAGATAAAAGATTTGATGAAAATGCCTGTAAAAATTACGCAAGGCATTGTTGAAATCGGTAACAAAGATATTACTTTGAAAGATTTTAAAGGTTATTACAACAACAAAACTAATGATACTTTGACAATGGAAGGCACAGTTAAAGATTATTGGAAGACTTGTGACACAAAAATAGTTTCTGATATTTTTGTGAACGACGATTTCTTTAGAGAGTATCTTTCTAAAATGCTCGGTTCTCCAATCAGCTTGGTTGGTGATGCGGGTTCAAGACTAACTTTGACTTCAAAAAACGGCTCTTGCGATATTTTGTGGTATTTCTTGCTTAAAGAAGGCGAAGGCTTTATGTTGGGCGACCAGTCAATGGTGTTGAAAGATTATAAAACTCTTTTCAAGGTTGATTTGAGCGTCGTAAAAAACATTTTGAAAATCAACACGATTGATTATTTTATAACAAACGAGCTGAAAAAAGGTATGACGCCTGTACTTTCAATTAACGGCAATCTTGATGTGGCAGATAATATGAAGCTTCAAGATATTCATTTGAAAATTCCGCGTCCTTTGCCGAGTGAATTTTTAAACTTTTTAGCAGGTCAAAAAATATTTAAAAAAGGTACTATTACAGGTGAAATGGGCGTGATTAATACGGGCGAATTCCCAGTAATGGAAGGAGTTATAACTCTTGATAAAGTTAGAATTCCATCTCAAAGACTTTTCATTAAATCCGCTAAAATCGGGGCTAAAGGCGATAAGTTGGGCGCGATTGCAGAAGGAAGATTTAAGCGCTCAAAATATAATTTTAAAGGTTATATTGTTAATGATTTAAGATTGCCTATTGTGGTTAAGTATGTAGATTTAGATGTTGATAATATTGATGTCGAAAGATTTTTGGCGAATAGTCAAGAGAGCGTTTCAGCTTCAACATCAGCCCCCACCCTAGCCCTCCCCCGTGGAGAGGGAACGGCGCAAGACGCGTCAGACAGTGAGTCAGATAACGTTGATGTTCCAACATTCCAAAAGGGTTTGATTATTGTTGAAAAATGCATGTTAAATCTTGAAAATGGAAAATACAAAAACGTTAATTTTGGTAATTTGCACGCAAACTTAACGCTTGATAAAGATGGTATTTTGAATTTGCAATCAAACAAATTTGATATTGCGGAAGGTATTTCTACATTAAAAGTTCGTGCAGATTTAATTAAAAACAAATATTATTTAAGGCTTGGTGTAAAAGATGTTAACTCAACCATTATGGCGGATGCGCTTTTAGGCTTGCCAAGAGAAATTTCCGGAAAAGCAATGGGATTAGTTGAGATTAATTCTGATGCGAGTCTTAAACTTAATGGTGATATTAAATTTAATATTCAAAACGGTACGATTGAAAAAATCGGATATGTAGAATACATTTTAAAGGTCGTATCATTATTCAGGAATCCGCTTGTAATGATTTCTCCGACTACTGTTGGCGATTTAGTAAACATTCCTGACGGCAAGTTTGATGTTATTAAAGGCGAATTAAATCTTAAAGACAACGTTATCCAAAGAATGATGATAAAATCTTCTGCAAAACAATTGAGTTCGTTCATAATTGGCCGATACGATTTGAATACAAATGACGCGTCTTTAAGAATTTATACAAAAATGTCTAGCAAAGGTGAAGGTTTTGCAGGATTTTTAAGAAATATATCTTTAAATAGTTTGGCAAATAAAATTTCTTCAAGTGCTAGAAATGATAGTAATTATTATGCTTCTGAAATAGAACAGATACCAACACTTGAAATTGATGAAAAAGACGCGCAAATATTTTTGACAAGAGTAGATGGAGATGTGATTAATTTTAATTTCTTGTCATCTTTGAAGAGAATAAAATAAACAACTTGAAATCTGTTAAAAATGATTTATAATAATAGAGTAGGGAGAGGTCTTTCGACCTCTTGCACAGTCCCTACATAAAGTTAGAAATAACTATCAAAAGCTGTCCCGCTAACCAAAGGACAGCTTTTATTATTTCTACTTTGTGTTTTGTCATAGCATCCTCCTTTCCTAACACCTTTTGCACAGTTGAAAATTTGTCGTGTTTAAGTAAAGGAGCAACTATTAGGAATCTGCCCTACATAATTTATTATATCAATAATATTCTCAATATTTCAATCTACTTTTCTTTGTGCTATAAGAAGTTTAGGAGGCATATTATGTATCAAGTTTTTATCGATAAACCATCTTATTTTGAACCTGATATGGCAGGTGAATTCAAGGATTTAGAAAGCGCAGAAGCTTTTGCAAAAAAAGAAAAAGCAGAAGATAGTGAAGCAACTTATGAAATCAAAGAAACAAGCGGTTGTTTTAACAGCTATGGAGAATTGATTGCAACAGTTGTAAAAAGAGGTTAAAAAACTGCGCTCATTGAGCGCATTTTTCATTTTTATTAAACTCTTGCATATTGCAATATATAAAATCCGGAATTTTCAAATTCTTGTTTTACGCCGGTTAATTTGAAACCTAGTTTTTCATAAAAAACTCTTGCCGGTTCATTTTTATCTAAAACCCAGAAATAAATAGGTTTACTCATTTTTATGAATTCATTCATTACATAAGTTCCAATTCCTTCGCCTTGAAAAAATTTATCTACATAAAAATCGCTGATTGTGATTTTATCTTCACCAACTTCTGCATTTATCATAGCTTTCACAATTCCATCATCATAAACATACATATTGTCTAATGCGTGCGGTTTTTTAAATCCTTCAGCTTCTGAAAGTACTTGTATAACATTAAATGAGACTTCATCATTTTTAAAAATATCGCGATATGTATGTCTTTTAGTAAATACAATAATTTCTGCAATTCTTGCAATATCTTTTTCGGTTGCTTTTCTTAGCATTTTTTCTTCCTTATCTTATTATTAAAATATTCACTTTTAGTATAACATAATAAAATAGCAAAATTTTTATTTACACGTTTTTAATTAATATGCAAATTCATAATATTACATTTCAATCAAATGGCAGACGCTATAAAAATTCAGCAGGCGAAGATTTTGGCTGCTATACAAGATTATTTAGAGATGATTTAGAGTGGGAAAAATTGGCAAAATATGAAATTGACCACTTTAAGGATAAAGACAAAGTGAATATTGTAATGTTTGCAGCCTCTGATGGTTCAGAAGCTTATACGAAAATAATCTCATTATTTACAGCCGCAAAAAAAGGAATAAGTAAATTTTTCCCAATAAAAGCATATGATATTGACGATGAGATTCTAAAAGCTGCAAAAAGCGGATATATTCAAGCTGATGATTGGGATATTTTTGAAGCAACTTCTAGAGCCGATAACATAGATGATTATTTTGAAGAAACAAAACAAAAAATGAAAATTCAAAATGATATTAATACACGAGGTTTTACAACTCTCAAAGCCGGTAAAAAATTGACTTATAATGTGCAATTCAATAAAGGCGACATGTTCGAAGAAATTACAAAAATAAAGGATAGTTCAAATACTATTTTAATGTGTCGCAATATTCTTGGATATTTTTTGAATGATAAAATGGAAGCGTTTATAAAACTTGCTTCAAATTTTCTTAAAAAAGGAAGTTTGTTTGTAATTGGAAATTACGATAGAGAACACATGAATATTGATGAGTTAATCAAAAAACATAATTTTGAGAGCGTTTTCAAAAATGTTTATAAAAAGCTTTAATCATTCCCTTGGTAAATCGTAGCTTCCACATTTTTATGCGGAAGAATCATCTCCTCCATAGTACGGAAAAGTTCGGCTCTGGTATCTGCTTCATTAAAAATTCCACCGGTTACATCCGCTGTACACTTGAGTTGCGCCAAATCATCAGAATCATGCACATTAAAAGCAATCACATCAATCTTAATATCACGCCTCGTTTTAACAAGTTCTATTGAATAATCACAAGGGCTTTCATCGCAATTTTCTCCGCCATCAGTTAACAAAATTATATGCTTAATTCCGTCATAACCATTCAAATCTTTATTAACCGCCTGCTTAAGCGAATACGTAATTGGCGTCATACCACGCGGACGAAGTTTTGACATTTCAGAACTTATAACCGAATTATTTGAAAAGCCGAGCGGAACAACTAATTCCGAACTTCTACAAGCGTTATATGCAATTAAATTGCAAGTATGCCCGTAAACACGCAAACCGACTTTTGTATTTGAAGAAATTTGTGGCAGTATGAAATTCATCATTTCACGCACTTGATTAACTTTTGTTTTATGTTCCAAATATTCCCCCATACTATTAGAAAAATCTACAACAAATAGGAGTTTGTCGCCATCTTCTCTATAAGTGAAGTTGTCAGGATTATAGACTTCGTAAGCGAATACCGGAATTATTATAAAAAACAAAATGACCAAAATTTTTCTCATACTACAAATTAATCTGCACCAAAAAATATTTAAACTCTCCGGCTGTATATATTTTCACTCACAACATCTCCATGCTAAAATAGTGCTATGTTTAAAAGATTTGTGTTATTTTTAATAAACATCTATCAAAAAATATCGGCGCTAACTCCGGCACATTGCAGGTTCTATCCGACTTGTTCAGAATATACAAAACAAGCGATTGTAAAATTCGGGCTTATTAAAGGTGGGATTCTTAGTGTTAAAAGGATTTGTAAATGTCATCCGCTTCACGAAGGCGGTTATGATCCGGTTCCGGATAAGGTATAGTAGGTTGAGCTTTCAGCCCAACAACAACTTGAGGATTTTAATATGATAATAATTTTTTCTGGCAAACAATATTCAGGTAAAGACACGGCTGCAAAAATTCTAATGGAAGCAATGCCAAATTTTAAACGTTGCGCTATGGGTGACATTATTAAAATAGAATATGCAAAACAACATAATTTGACTTATGAAGAAATTGAAGCAAATAAAACTAACTATCGTCAAGGTTTGATAGAGCTTGGTAATTGGGGACGAAAACAAAGTCCAGACTATTGGCTCGAAAAAATCATAGCACAAAAAGGAGATATTGTTGTAACAGATGCTCGAATAAAACACGAATATGAAGTATTTAAACAAGCTGGAGCGATTGCAATAAGAGTTGACGCTGATAGAAACATCCGAGAAGCAAGAGGAGGAAAGCTTATTGGCGAAAACGATGTTACAGAAATTGATTTAGATGATATCAATGACTGGGATTATAGAATTACGAATAATAGCGACTATAATGTGCTTAAAGAAACCATTTTAGAAATAACAAAACAAATTTGCAAAGGAAAAGAAAATGAATAATTATTACGAATTAAAAATATCAATAAATCCGGAAATCGAAGAAATCGTTTCTGATATTTGTTTTTCAAATTTTGATTGTGAAGGCGTTGTACTTGCAGAAGAAACCTACAAAGACCTTGTTATGACTGCAACAACAAAAGGAACTTTGCGAGTATTTTTAACAGATTTAAATTGCAATCCGATAGAATTATTAAAAACAGAGCGCGAACTATTGAAAGAACGTGGTTTTTCAGATGAAGAATTAGGTAGCTGGGAAGTTATTCTTGATGAAAAAGAAAATCAAGATTGGTCTAAAAAATGGAAAGAAAAATGGACTGTAACACACGTTACAGATAGAATTGCGGTTGTTCCAAGCTGGTTGAACTATGAGCCAAAAGAAGGTGAAATCACAATTACCCTAGACCCAGGATGTGCATTTGGAACAGGAACTCACCAAACAACACAACTTTGTATGAAAGCTATCGAAAAATATCTAAAAAAAGGTGATACAGTTGCTGATATAGGTACAGGTTCAGGAATTTTATCAATTTGCGCAATGAAATTTGGCGCAAAATCTGCTTACGGTTGCGATATTGATGATACAGTAATTGATGTTTGTAAAGAAAATGCAAGAATTAATGGAATTGAAGTTGGTGAGGCATACCCTCCCCTTGAGGGAGGGTCGAAATCTCCGATTTCGGGGTGGGGTGAACCTCAAGCAATTCACAAATATCCACAATCACATATAGAATTAGCAAAAGACTTACGAAATAATCCAACAGAAGCTGAAAATTTACTATGGCAATATTTGAGAAAGAGTAATCTTAATGGCGTTAAATTCAGACGTCAACAACCAATTGGAGATTACATTGTTGACTTTATGTCAGCACAAAATAAAATTATCATTGAGCTTGATGATGGACAACATAACCAACCTGAAGAAATTGAATATGACAAACAACGTGATGAATATTTGATAAAACAAGGATTTAGAGTTATAAAAATCTGGAATAAAGATATTTTTAATAATATTAATGGAGTTTTAGACTACATTATAAATGTAATTAATGACCCCACCCCGAAATCAAAGATTTCGACCCTCCCTCAAGGGGAGGGTAAGCCCGTAGTATTTGAACTAAATACTGCAGACAAAATTACTCAAAAATTCGATTTCGTTTGCGCAAACATTCTCCACAATGTCCTTGCAGAAATCATGGGTGACTTGAAAAATATCATGAAAGATGACGCCAAAATGTCTTTGAGTGGAATTTTGGACGAAAAGAAACCTGTCGTTTTAGAAGCTATTGAGCGCGAAGGTTTGAAAATCATCGATACGATTACACAAGACCAATGGATTAGTTTTGTTGTAACAAAATAATTTTTCATTGTTCACTTTCAATTTTTCTTTAAAAAATGTAAGGTGAAAAAGCGTAAGCGATTTTCACCGCAAAAATTTCAATAAAAGACGGTGCGCTCTAAAGAGCGCACCGTAAAGTTATTTTTTTAACGTATAATGTGTGTTCCTGCCATCACCGATTTTTTTAAGGATTTTTTTATTAATCAAATCTTTAATATCATTACTTGCAGTATCTTGTGAACAATTACACATCTTAGCCCATTTAGTAGAAGTTAAATTCCCTTCAAAATTATCCATAAATCTGTTTAAAACTTTTTTTTGTCTTTCATTAAAGATAGTTTCAGAGTGTTTGTGCCAAAATTCTGCTCTTTGTATAACGTTAGCTAA
>CAKVJE010000072.1 GCA_934754735.1 uncultured Candidatus Melainabacteria bacterium | reverse complement strand
GTTCATGAGTAATTATTTTTAAGTTCATTGCATACCTTTCGTTTTTATGAGGAAAGGTCAAGTGAATAGGTGAATAGGTGAATAAGTGAATAAGTTCGTATTAAATGTATTCAAGAATAAACGCGTTAAACATTAAAAATATCTAAAATGAACTTATTCACTTATTCACCTATTCACTTATTCACTCCATCCTTTTTATTGTAAACTTTTCGCCTTTTCAACAGCTTCTTCAATAGTACCAACCATGTAGAAAGCTTGTTCCGGCAAGTCGTCATGTTTACCTTCAATAATTTCTTTGAAGCCTCTGATTGTATCTTCAAGTTTAACGTATTTACCTGGGATACCTGAGAATTGCTCAGCAACAAAGAATGGTTGAGATAAGAATCTCTGAATTTTTCTTGCTCTATTTACGGTTTCTTTATCCTCATCAGATAATTCGTCCATACCCAAGATAGCAATGATATCTTGAAGTTCTTTATATTTTTGTAAAATTTCAAGAACTTTTCGTGTAACTTCATAGTGTTCATCACCAATGATATTTGGATCAAGAACTCTTGAATTTGAAGCCAATGGATCAACTGCAGGGTAAATACCCAAAGAAGCGATCTGTCTTGAAAGTACGGTTGAAGCATCCAAGTGAGAGAATGTTGTAGCCGGAGCCGGGTCTGTTAAGTCATCTGCCGGTACATAAATCGCTTGAACTGATGTAATAGAACCGTCTTTAGTTGATGTAATACGTTCTTGCAATTCACCCATTTCTGTTGCCAATGTAGGTTGGTAACCAACTGCTGATGGCATACGGCCAAGTAGAGCTGATACTTCTGAACCTGCTTGAGTAAATCTGAAGATGTTATCAATAAACAAAAGCACATCTTGTTTAGAGAAATCTCTGAAGTATTCAGCAGCAGTCAAAGCTGAAAGCCCAACTCTCATTCTTGCTCCAGGTGGTTCGTTCATCTGACCGTAAATCAGTGCAACTTTGTCGATAACGCCTGATTCTTTCATTTCGTTCCACAAGTCGTTACCTTCACGAGTTCTTTCACCAACACCGCCAAATACTGAAACGCCTGAGTGTTCAGATGCGATATTGTGGATTAATTCCATAATCAAAACGGTTTTACCAACACCTGCACCGCCGAATAAACCAATCTTACCACCTTTTTGGTATGGTTGAATAAGGTCAATCGCTTTAATACCGGTTTCTAAGATTTCGATATCTGTATTTTGATCAACAAGCTTTGGTGATTCTCTGTGAATTGGAAGATAATCATTAGTTTGAATATCGCCCATTTTGTCAACAGGTTCACCGATTACATTCAAAATTCTGCCTAAAATTGGTTTACCAACAGGAATTTTGATAGGTTCGCCGGTATTGATAACTTTCATGCCTCTTTTAAGACCGTCAGTTGATGACATTGCAACTGTTCTTACGCGGTTTGAACCAAGCATTTGTTGAACTTCTGCAACTGTGCAAGCACCGTCTTCGTTATAAATTTTTAAAGCGGTATAAATCTCAGGAAGTTCGCCCTGCGCAAATTCTACGTCAATTACCGGGCCAATAATCTGAGTAATTAAACCTTCATTTTTGTTTAAAGTTTCCATTAGTTTTTCCTCATCTCTTCGTTGTCCTAATTATATAATATAAAAAGTTTTATTACAACGCATAATTTAACAAAATAAATAAAAGCTTGTATAAAAAATAACAATTTGTTAAACTTGAATAATGATTAGAAAAAAGGAGATAAAAATGTCAAAAAATTCCGTGGGATTTTTAAGAAATTTAAGAAGCAAAATTGACCCGATTTTCTCGGTTAGAATTGTTGATAACCATTATGTAATAAGAGTTGCAGGTCTAAAATTCTGCAAAAAATTTCCTTACAAATACGAATTTAAAGAAGTTAACAAAACGGGCATAACAACAGAAAAACGAAATCCGCGTGTAATCATTTCTTTGACAACTTTTCCTGCTCGAATTAATATCGTTTATAAAACAATTTCGACTCTTATGCAACAAACTGTAAAAGCAGACGAAATTATATTACAATTAGCAGATTCGCAATTCCCGAATAGGGAATTGCCAGACAATCTTATAAGATTGTGCGATTTCGGCTTAACCATCAAATGGTGCGAAGATACTCGTTCTTACAAAAAACTTATTCCAACTCTTGCTGAATATCCAGAAGATATTATTATCACCGTAGATGACGATTATTACTACGATAAAGACTTAGTTAAAACACTACTTGAAGACCACGATAAACATCCAAATTGCATTATTGGTGGTAGAGCTATGCAATTAGTTCCTCAAAAAAATAACAAGTATAAACTTAAAAGACGTAGCTATATTTATGATGATTCTTACCTTCCAAGCTTTTTAAATCCGTTTATCGGGTTTGGAGGCGTTTTGTACCCGCCACATTCTCTACACAATGATGTGTTTGACAAAAATAAATTTATGAAAATCATTCCAACCAATGATGATGCTTGGTTCTGGATTAATGCAGTAAGAAACGGTACAAAATTTGTTCCTTGCAAAAACGGATATCACTTAAAATATTACACAATTGAAGACTCTCAAAATGTTGGACTTTATCAAGTAAATGGAAATAATTCTACAAACGGCATAGGAGGCGAAGAAGCTGCAAACATGTTTTTAGATATGTATCCGGAAGCACGCGCTAATATAGAAGCAGAAAAGAAGTAGCATATTATGCCATAATTTCAAACTTATCTGCACGTGTTCTAATTAAAGAAACAGCGGCCTGTGAATTCAAAAAGTTCAAAGCACCCATAAAACTTTTCTTGTTACTTAAAGCCTCACGCGCCTCTGCCATGTTATTATTAATTTGCATAGCTGTAAGCTGATTATTTATCGTTCTATTTTGTTGTAATTTTAATTCGCGTTGCGGAAATCCGACTTGCTCTGCAGACTCTGCCGGTTCTTCAACAACTTCGGGCTCAATAGAAAGCGGTTTTGTTTCAGTCTTAACAACAATATCATTATTAATATTATTATTTTCTATAATTCTAGAGAACGGATTGTCTTTGCTTACAAAAGATTCACGAGCCATATCCATGACATCAGCTTGAGTATCATCATTAAGAGATTTTGCACGAGCTTGAGCACGCTTAAATATCATCTCTTTTAGAGCTGCTGCTTCATTTTTTCCAACTATTGAATCAAATTTATAGCTCATTTTCTGTCCTCTTATATATATAAAAACACAATTGTTAAGAAAATTGACAAATCTGTATATAATTCATATATATTTGTTACATAAGTTAACATTTTGACTTTTACGCCATTTTTTCGAATATATTTGCATTTCAGCGTTTTTAAGTTAAAAAAATAGGCTGAAATGTGTAAATTTATTGACATTATCATTTGTGTTTTTTTGAATTTTATAGTACAATAATATTGCTATTTATATTTCGGCTAGTGTAAAATCTTAACAGGAAGGATATAACCGACCTGTTTTCTTTTTCCCCTTACGGTTTTACGGATAGACAAAATTAGATTACCCTTCACCAATAATCCGACATGGTAATTTTATTTTTTACCCGATTTTTTATCATGACATCAAAGGGTTATTGTATGTCAAAAACAAGTTACAAAAAGAGGGATATAAATTCGTTAATAATTGCAGTTCAGTCGGGAGATAACAAGGCGTTAGAAGAACTAATAAAAAGAGTGCAAAAATCAATTTTTACGATGTTTAGTTACCTTACAGATAAAAGACAAGATGTTGCAGATTTAACCCAAGAAACCCTATTGAAAATGGCGCGCAATATTCTAACATTGAAAGAACCAAAACTTTTTAAAGCATGGCTCAATCAAATTGCAACAAATGTTTTTTACGATTATATAAAAAAACAAACTAAAGAAAAAAATATAGAATTTAACAATGACAAAATTTTAGAAATAAAAGATAAAATCGGATGCGAACCCGGTGAAAAATGTTTATTTTCAGAAATGGAGAAGCTCATCAGGCTTGCCATGCTCAGTTTACCTGAAAATTTGCGAATAGTAATTGTATTAAGAGAATACGAGGGGCTTAGTTACGAAGATATCTCAAGGATTACAAACACAACACTAGGAACGGTAAAATCGAGAATTTCGCGTGCCAGATTAAGATTACAAGACGAACTGAAAGAATTTATTTAGGAGGATAATATTATGGAAATAACTTGTGCACAAATGGATGTGTTAATTTCGTTTTATATAGAAGGTGATTTGAGCAAAACGCTAAAAGCCAAAGTAGAAGAACATCTTAAAAAATGTTCCGTTTGTCGTGCAAAATATGACATCATAAAAACTATGTTGCAAGACTTGAAAGAAAGTTTGGATGAAAATGAACCTGAAGCCGTGACCAGTGCTACAAACAGCCAATATCGTTTATTTCAAAACAATCTTTCTGCGTATATTGATAACGAACTTCCGCCGGAAGAAAATATTAAGATAAAAAAATTTACTATAAATAATAAAAAAGCGCGCAAAGAGCTTGAAAATACTTATAATATAAGAAAACTTATGAACGATTCTTTTCACAAGACAAAATCCGAATTTCGCCAAGATTTTTCTAAAAATGTAATGAAACAACTTGATTTGAATAACGAAGCGAATTTGAATTTTCATCCGGTGCTTAAAGTCGCAATAGCTTTTGTCGCAACGGTTTTGATTCTTTCTGCGATAATTGTGTTTTCTCTGACGCTATAATGATTGTTATATTAAATTCGGTTGGTACACAATGCATAAAACTATAGCAAACAACAAATTTCTTGATAATTAGATAAAACTCTTAAAATACAAACGGTTTTATTTTCTATATTGTAAACAATTAAATATCTTTGTTTGATTTGAAGAAAACGAACATTTTTATAAGTAAAGTCTTTTCGAATACAACCCAATTGTGGAAAAGAACAAATATTATCAAAAGAAACATAAAAACTGTTTAATAAGCTATAAGCAGCTTGCAAATTGTCTTTAGCAATATAATCTGCAATTTTTTCCATATCCTCCAAAGCTTTACTTTTAATTTGAAGTTTTAGTTTATTCATATTTCTCCAACAAATTTTTCATTGCAGAATGACCTTCAAATACTTTTGTATCGTTTAAACCTTCCTCGATATCTCTGTTTAATCTATCTATAATTTCCTGCGAAATAGGTTTTTCTTTTGAAATTAGCAATCTCAATGCTTCTCTTATAACTTCACTAACAGAATTGTACAAACCAGTTGCAACTTTATCATTTACAAATTGCTCTAAAGCTGGTGTTAAAGATACGTTCATAATTTACCTCTTTAATTAACAAATTATGTTTTCATTATAACAAACATTGACATGGATTTCAATTTGACAACAGAAATAGGTAGAGTGGGAAAAGCGTAAGCGGTTCCCACCTTTTTAAATATAGTATTAAGCATTTTTGTCAGCTTAGTAAAGCTGACCTACTGACTCCACTAATAAAATAAGCCCCCTCCCTAGCCCTCCCCCAAGGAGAGGGAATCACCAGCACTTGTACAAAAAAGTTAAATTACATCAAATTTGTTAATTATCTTTTTCATTTTACATGATATTATTTCTAAACAATTACTAATGTCAGAAAATAATACTTTATCATTTTCATTATCAATTGCTTTTTGTAATATAACCATACAACTCAAAATTTCTTCAAATTCTAATCTTAAATCAATCAAATCAAATTCCATAATATCTCCTTAAAAAAGTAATACTATTACAATAAAAAGAACTATTGTTCTCTTATTATATACTATCATGGATATATTTTAGTTATCATATCCTTTATGATTTTTCTATGGATAAAAGTGAAATTATCAAAAGAGTTGCAGAAACAATAAGAATTGAACGCTTGAGAAAAAGATTCAGCCAAGAAAAATTAGCAGAAATTGTTGGAATTTCGACAAAATATTTGAATTCAATAGAGAATGAAAAAGTAAATCCAAGTATTACAATTATTGTTCAAATATGCGACGCTTTAGAAATAGGTTTAGATAAATTATTAGATGAAGTGTAGGTTGGGGTTTCACCCCAACATTATTTAACTTTATAGAGATACTTATTTAGATTTTTATTACTTTAAGCTATAATATTTTTATGCTAGAAAATAAAAACATTTTAATCGGGATTACAGGCGGTATCGCAGCGTACAAGATATGCGAACTTATAAGACTTTATAAAAAAGCAAGAGCGAACGTACAAGTTGTTTTGACTCCAAACGCTTTAAATTTTGTTACTAAATTAACACTTCAAACACTTTCAAATAACGAAGTTTACGTGGATAATTTTGAAATTGATGAATACAAACCTGAACACATCGCACTTAGCGAAGCAGATATTTTTGTAATAGCACCGGCTAGCGCCAATACGATTTCTAAACTTGCAAACGGAATTTGTGATAATCTACTATTGTCAACTGCATGCGCTTTTAATAAACCATTTTTAATCGCACCTGCGATGAATACTAATATGTGGGAAAATCCGTTTATTCAACAAAACTTACAAAAGCTTAAACAAAACGGATATCATATATTAGAGCCGGATGACGGTTTTTTAGCTTGCGGAACTAACGGCAAAGGAAGAATGCGCGAAGTCGAAGAAATTTTTGAAGAAACGGACAGAATTTTATCTCAAGGCAAATTAAGCGGTAAAAAAATCTTGATTACAGCCGGTGGAACAAAAGAAAAAATCGACCCCGTAAGATACATTTCAAACTCATCTTCCGGTAAAATGGGTATAGCTCTGGCGGACGCTGCAGTTTCTGAAGGAGCTGAAGTTACATTAGTTTCAACTTTCAAAGTTAAAAAGCCTTACAAAAATATTGTTACAGAAACAGCACAAGAAATGGAAGCAGTCGTAAAAGAATATTTGAATTCTCAAGATTGCATAATTATGGCAGCAGCGGTTTCTGATTACAGAGTTAAAAATTATTCTGAACAAAAAATGAAAAAAGGCACAGAAGAAGAAATCACATTAGAATTGGTGAAAAATCCAGACATTTTGAAGGAGATATGTCAAATAAGGAATGAAAGTTTTTCACCTCACCCTAACCCTCACCTCAAAGGCGAAGGAGCATATCCGCTTATCGTTGGATTCTGTGCTGAAAGCGAAAACTTAATAGAAAACGCTGAGAAAAAAATCCAAGCTAAAGGCTGTGATTATTTGGTTGCGAATGATATTTCGCGCAAAGATATCGGATTTAACAGCAACGAAAACGAGATTTATATTCTTGATAAAGATTTAAACATCAAACATATTGAAAAAGACACAAAACAAAATATTGCAAAACGTATTTTGGAGGAAATTTTTGAATAAGTATGAGATTGTGCGAAAAATAGAAGAGTTTGCACCACTTGAAACCCAAGAAAAATGGGACGCAAGCGGTTGGATTGTAGAGCTTGCAAACAATGAGGTCAACAAAATCATGTTTGCACTCACGATTACTGACAAGGTTTTTGAGCAAGCAGTTACACAAAATTGCGACATGATAATTTCGCACCATCCATTGTTTTTTGTTCCTTTAGAATATAGAAAAATAAATATGTACTGCGCGCATACAAATTTAGACCGCGCGGAAGGCGGTACGACTGATTTAATCATAAAAAAGCTCGGTTTAAAAAAGAGCTACAATGATGACTTTATAAGAGTCGTAGAGCTTGAAAAACCTATTTCGGTTGAAGAACTTAAAAACAAATTATTAAAAATTTCGCCAAAGCTAAGGTATGTCAATAATTATGACGCGCAAGAAGTTCAAACTATTGGTTTCTGTGCCGGTTCAGGTTCAGAATTCATAGGTCAAACAGACGCGTTTGTTACCGGAGATTTGAAGTTTCACACGGCATTAGATGCTAAAAAAGTTGTTTTTGATATCGGACATTTTGAGAGCGAAATTTTTGCGTCGGAATTGTTGCGCGAGATTACAGGAGTTGGAGAAAAGGGAGTGATTGCAGATGAGAAAAGTCCTTTTATTTAGTCTGACTTGCGCAGTATTTTTATTTTCCACATTCTGCGTTTTTGCCTATGAAACAATTATAATAAAATTCCCCAACAAAGAATTATGGGTTAAAGCGTATTATAAAAAAGTTGGAAATGAAGCTATTTTGCAATATGTTCCAAGCGGTCAAGCTCGTAATAATTGGTCAAAGTCAGTAGTTATTCATTCTTATAAGCATTCAAATTACCCAATTAATGTTTTTTTAGCTAACACAACAGGTAGAATGCTTAAAATAAACCCAACTTCTCATTATAAAACTTTAAGACTAACTGAAAATGAAGCTATTGTCGGAAGATGTACGACTAACTATAACAAAGTAGAAGGTCAATGCGAATTTTTAAGAGTTACAAGAGGGTATGAAGGAATTGTAACCATCCATTACATGAACAAAAATAAAGATGATTTTATGTATCATTACAATCAATGGTACGGAATTATAAAAAATGCAAAGCTTTACAACAGTTACTATAGAGATGAACGCACATTAAATAAAGCAGAGTATTTCGAATTATAATCAAAATATACAAAATTTAATTTCAATCAAAATTTAATTTCAATCAAACTTTTTTTGCTGTAAAATTAAAGCTAATTGGAGAGTTCGTTATGAAAGAAAAAGTTTTAATTTTAGGTTTATCAAAAAGTGGCATTGCAGCGGCAAAATTTGCTAATAAACAAGGTTATGAAGTTTATATTACAGAATCAAAATCTTTAGATAAGATTAAAGAAGAATGCAAATCTCAGGTCGAAGAACTTAAAAATTTAGGCATAAAAATTGAGTGCGGATATCATAGCGATGAATTTATTTCAGGTGCGAAATTTGCAATTACAAGTCCCGGAATTCCACCTAAATCAGAAATATTTAAGCGTCTTGCAGAAAAAAACACAAAGATTATTTCTGAAATCGAATATGCATATTTAAATACCAAAATACCTTTTATTGCAATCACCGGAACAAATGGTAAAACAACAACTACAGCGCTTGTTTCACATATTTTGAGCAAAGATTTTGACGCCCCTGTTTGTGGAAATATTGGCGTTCCTCCAACATCTTTAATTGAAGGAAAACACGATTTTCTAGTTTGCGAAATAAGTTCTTACCAAGCGCAAATGACAGAAAAATTTAAAGCAAAAATTGCTTGTTGGACGAATTTTACGCCTGACCATATAGATTGGCACGGTGGTTTAGAAAATTATTTTAAAGCAAAAGCAAAAATCTTTTTGCCTCCGCAAGAACCTGAATATGCCGTTTTGAACGCGCAAGATGAAAAATTAAAGGAATTTGCTAAAGAGTGTAAGAATGTTGTGTTCTTTGATGATGAAAAAGATTGCAAAATTACCAACAATTCTATTTTCTACGGTAATGACGAAATTATTTCTCTTTCAGATTGTCCGCTTGTTGGTCATCACAACTACCAAAATATTATGTGCGGAATAATTATTGC
>CAKVJE010000071.1 GCA_934754735.1 uncultured Candidatus Melainabacteria bacterium | reverse complement strand
ACATGTATATCGGCACATTTGACTAAAAACTTTAGAATTCATGACCATTTTTTCAAAAATTGTTACATTTCGTTACAAAGAAATAATACAATTTTTAAATTTGAATATTTATTTTGTTATATAATTAAGAGATAGAATGGGGATTTAGAATGAGAATAGAGGCAAAAAATTTAGTTAAAATATATGGCGATAGAAGCGTTGTTAATGACGTTAGTTTCTTTATGGATAAAGGTGAAGTTGTTTGTTTACTTGGTCCAAACGGAGCCGGAAAAACCACGACATTCTACATGATTGTAGGTTTGGTTAAACCAAATACAGGTAATGTGTTTATAGACGGAAAAGACATTACAGCATGGCCAATGAACTTGCGTGCAAAAGCAGGTATTGGATATCTTCCGCAAGAAAATTCAATTTTCAGAAAACTAACAGTTGAAGATAATATTCAACTGGTTTTAGAAATGAATGATAAATTAACTGTTAATGAAAAGAAAATGAAATTAGAAGAATTACTGACAGAGTTTGGTGTAATGAAACTTAGAAAATCTCCTGCTGTTGCTCTATCAGGTGGTGAAAGAAGACGTGTCGAAATCGCGCGTGCACTAGCTGCAAGTCCTGATTTCATGCTTCTGGACGAACCATTTGCCGGCATCGACCCTATTGCAATTGGTGAAATCAAAGATAACATTAGAAAGATTTCTGAAGAAAAAGGCTTGGGCGTACTTATTACTGACCACAACCCTAAAGCAACTCTTTCAATTACTGATAGGGCGTATGTGATTTTTGATGGAAAAATTAAAATTCAAGGTAAAAGTACAGATGTCGCAAACGACCCTGTAGCTAAGGAATTCTATTTAGGAAAGGACTTCAAACTTTAGTATGAAAAAGCCTTTTACAGTTTATGACAGATACATTTTTACACAAGTTTTGATTACAACAATTGTTGCGATTATGTTGTTTACAATTGTTTGGATTGCACCCGAAATGCTTTTAAATACAATTAAAAAAGTTTTGGAAGGTGCTTATACAGCAAAAACAGGCGTTCTCGTTCTTATTTATGAAATGCCAAAAATTTTAGGAAAAGCTTTTCCTGTAGGCCTATTGCTAGGTTCTTTATTTACATTTGATAAGCTGAGTAAAGATTCCGAACTAACAATTTTTAGGGCTGTTGGCATGTCTTTTTCAAGAATATTGCGTCCGCTTTTAGTATTAAGTTTTATTGTTACTTATCTTTGTTTTGTAACTTATGACAAATGGATTCCCTATACTTGCCAAAAACTTGAAGAAATTAAGGGCGGGCAAATGCTTACTCAATATATTTACACCAAAAAGGATGAAAATAATCATCCTGAACAAGCAGTTATTGTTTCAAGATTTTTCCAAGATGAAATGACAGATGTAATAGTCATGAATTTTTCGAAACAAGTTTTTGATGATTTGCATGGTCTAGATAATATTTTAGTTGGTGAAATCGGGCACAAAGGAGTTAATCCGCAAGGCGAGCCGAGCTGGGTCTTAGAAAATGTAACTTCTTATAATATAAATGAAGATGGTATTTTTAAGAAAATTACTAAGCAAGATAGGGCGTATATTCTTAATGGTGAAGATGCAAATGATGCATATACAATTATGATTAATTCGACTAAAAAAGATCGTGATATCAATAACAAAGACTTGAAGCATTATGTTGACCTTTTGAAGAAAGAAAATCTTGATGAAGATTATAGGCTAATGGCGAATAAGTATTATCAAAGATTTTTCCATCCGTTTGTTTGTGTACTTTTAGCTGTAATGGGTTGCTTGCTTGGTTTTAGTAAACCAAGAGAACAAAGATTAATCGGTTTTACAATTGCGATAGGATGTATTTTCGTTTACTATATAACTCTGCCATTCTTTGATTTATTGGCTGAAAAAGGTGTTTTGCCACCGCTTGCAACAGCAGCAATTCCGCCTTTGGCATTTTTATGTGCAATTATTATGTTCTATAGAACAAGGGATTTATAATATGAAGAAAATTTTAGTGTTGGGTTTGTTTATTTTATGTACTTTGACGGCTTTCGCTTCTCCTATCAAAGTTGATAATGAAGATGGAATTTATCACATAGTGTTAAGTGGTGATAAAGTAAAAAAACAAATTCAATTTATATCTTCGCCATCTTTGATTACGAATCGTGAAGCACACAAAAAAGCCGGTTCTTTGTTGACGATTAACACAGGTTTTTTTGACCCTAAAAATCAAAAAACTATTTCTTATATTGTTAACGATTATCAAACCGTCGAAGACCCTTTGTTTAATGATAACGTTATGGCAAATCCTGTATTAAGGCAGAATCTACAAAAAATTATTAACAGAACCGAGTTTCGTGTTCTTGATTGTGATAGTAAGTTAAAATATGAAATTGCGCAACATAATTCTAAAATCGATTTTATGTGTTCAGTTAAAACTTCTGCTCAAGGCGGGCCTCAGCTTTTACCAAATCTTAGACTGGAAGAAGAGTTTTTTATCGTAAAAGATAAAGATGGAAACATTGTAAGGGAATCTGCTTCTGTTCTACATAAAACAGCTAGAACTTTGATTGGTATCAAGAATCTGGACGGCGGAGCGCAAGAGGTTCACATTCTAATAGTAACCAACCAGCATCCGATGGATATCTATGAAGCACGAGATTTATGCGCCAGTTATGGTTTAGATAGCGCAATGGCATTTGACGGCGGAAGCTCAACATCTTTAAATTACAAAGACATTAATGTTGTTTCTACTCAAGAAACCGGCGATACCGGAAGAGCGTTGAAGTCGTTTATGGTTGTAAAACTAAAATAACTTACTTTTTCTTTACTGAAAGAAAAAGTAAGCAAAAAGAAAAGAGAACAATGTCGGTTGACAGAAGCGAAACTACAAGTTATAAGAGAAACGCCAAGTCAACCTCAAATTGAGACTACTGGTTTTTCTATAGATTACTATTGTTAAAAGTAGGTAATTAATATATAATAATAGGTATGGATTTACTGAAAGTTGGGCAAAAATTAAGTTTATACTTTGTTAAAGAAAACAACATGGTAGAGATTTGTTGCAAAATTGCTGATGTTCTGGAAGATAGACTGATTATTGATTTGCCTCCATATTTCATGCGTTATATTGAGTTTCTAGAAGTAGGTTGCAGGCTAACCGTAAAAGTCTTTTCAAAGCTTGGAACTGTTGATTTTAATACAGTAGTTATATCATCACCTCTTGAAGAAGAATTTAGCGTGGAATTAGATTATAACGCTATGAAACTAACACCGACAGAAGAAATTCCGTTTATTAATGATATTTTGCCAATCAATTTAAAGCAAGACAATGAGGAAATTCAACTGAAAACATTTGAAATTTCAACAGAATACATTAAATTTTATTCAAATGACACATTAGAAGTTAATCAAACTTTTGATTGTGAGTTAATTTTACCGAAAGATTATGGTAAAATAAAATTTAGAGCAACCATTACGGAAATTGATCCTGTATATGATAATGAAGTAAAAGCTGTATATTCAAATATGAGCGAAGAAGATAGGCAAAATTTATTGTATTATATGTATTTGTACAGTAATGATGTTAATTAGGAAAGAATATGAAGAAATTAATGGAAAACAACGAAAAACTTAATAGCAAGATTAGAAATAAAATGTTCGACAAAATTGAAAAATGTCGTTTGGATTTACAAAAAGATCCTACAAATCCTGAATTGCATGTTCGCTTAGGCGATTTATACGTTCAATGGCATTTGGATATTTTTAATGCAGGTCAGTATATTGATGAAGCTATTACTGAATATCAGCTTGCTATGGAATCTTTAATTGATTCTCATGAAATTTATTACAAACTTGGCGTTGCTTTCTACCACAAAGGCGAACTTGATAAGGCCATTAACTATTTAACAATGGCTTTAGAAAAGAAAAATAACTATTATGATGCTTATTACATGCTTGCAGAAACTTTTATTAAAAAAGCACATTTTACTGATGCAATTGATGCTGCTGAAGCCGCTGTTATTTGTTCTAGATTCGGTTCTTCCAGTGCCCATTTTTTACTTTATAAATTGTATGAAGCTTCATCATTTAAAAATACAAAAACTAAGATTAAGTCATTAAAAGAAAAAATCGCATCAATGATACTTGCGCCATTTGATAGAAACGCAATTGCAAATATTATAAAAAATGTTTCATATATGCGCTTTTTACCTCTTTTCTTAAAAGGTTTTTATGCTATTCAAGTGAAAGATTTTGCAAAGGCTATTGACTTATATAAAAACGCAATAGAAACAGCTCCGGGGTTTGCTCCTCTGTATTGTGTTTTGGGCGATATATATTTATCAACAGGTTATTTTGAAGATTCTATTGATGAGTACAAAACAGCAATTTGGCTAGATTCTTTTAATGTTGCTGCATATAGACATCTTTGCAGAGCTTATGAAGAACAAGGTGATTATAACCAAGCGATTGATATTTATAATAAATTAATAGCTATGGCACCAAATATTCCGGATTTGTATTCAAATTTGGCGAATATTTATTATATAAAAGGTGAATTTGATTTAGCAATCTCAAATTATCAAACTGCAATTACGCTAAACCCTAATAGAGCGTGGACAAGTGTTATAGCACAAACGATGGGATTCGTTTACCAAGAAAACAAATCTAATCCTGACGCTGCAATATCAGCTTATCAAACAGCGTGTGTTTTAACACCTGAAGACATTGATATTTATGTAAATTTAGGTAGTGCTTTTTACGATAAAGAAGATTATGCAAATGCGCTTGCAGTATATAGACAGGCTTTAGAATTGCAACCATATAATGCAAAAATTCATTGTAACTTAGGTTTCTTGTATTGGGGTAAAGGTGAAACTGAAGAAGCTATCAAGTCTTATGAATTAGCGATTAAATATAACGAAAATTATGATATTGCATATAACAATTTAGGTGTAATTTATCTTGATGATTTAGGTCGTGTAAATAAATCTATTGAATTATTTAGAAAAGCAGTAGAATCAAATCCTAATTATGCATTGGCGCATTTTAACTTGGCTAGAGCAATTTCAATTATTGGTGATAAGGTTGAAGCTGCTAAATTATATCAAATGGCGCAAGATATCAATAAAATTACTCAAGAAATTGACCCTAGAGATATTGCAGATAAAATTAGCGAATTATTTGAGTCTTAATTTTGTCTGTAGTATAATGTTGAAATATCATTCAATTGCGGAAGAAAAGTATGACAGAAGATGATAAAACTGGGATTTCCCACATGATAGAGAAGGAACTAGCTTCCTCTGATAAGATTTTAAAGCCGGATTTTAATCAGAAGACCGGACGAGAATTACTTGCGTTTTATTTGCAATCAAAATTTAAACAAGTACTGGCGTATGACAATAAAGCTGCCGAACCGATTTTTGTTGAGGTTCGGTATGATTTTATTCAGAAGTTTTCAAGAAGGCTTATCCAAAATCCGAATAAAAGAATTATGATTGGAATAACAGGAGAATCAGCATCCGGCAAGTCTACAATCTGCCGCGAGATTGAAAATGTAATTAAACAGTTCAATATGCCTGTTACAATTTTAACAACAGACAATTATTTCAACGATATTTCAGAATTAATCAAAAAATACGGAACATTTGACAATCTTCGTGATAATGGTTATGACGTAGATTCTCCAAACAGTTTTCAACTGGATGTTTTACATGATGATTTGAATAAGATTTCTCTAGGCGAAGATATTTATTCTCCTGAGTATTTGCTAAATGGTACCGGCGTTTCCGTTCCTAAGGCAAAATTTGTTCCTTCAAACAAAGTTGTGGTTGTAGAAGGTATGGCATCTATGTTTGGAGATAACAAGGATATTTTTGATATTAAAGTGTATGTTGAAACAGATTTAGAATTAAGAAAAGAACGTTTCCTAACAAGAGCATATACTGAAAGAAACCAAGATTTAGAGAATGCTAAAAAGCATTGGGAGTATATTCTTGGTGCCGGTGAAAAATACGTTAAGCCATATCGAAATGAAGCTGATATCATTATTAATGGCGATACAAATCTTGCTTATTTTTCTCAAATATTAGAGTATATTCATACAATTACTAATAATTTTGGGGATTAGATAAATTATTTAGGAGTGTGTATTATGAGTACAGTACAATCAATTAGTTTTCAGGGAAAACAGCGTTTTTTGCCAACATCTCTGTACAAAGATGTTCAGGAATTAAAAAATAAAATGTTTGAAGCATCTTCTTTTAAAAAGTCTAAAAATGGCCTCGGATTTGAAAATCATTATTTAACAACTTTAAAAATGAAGGACAAAAGTGCAGTTTTTGATGGAGATATATTATCGAACTTTAAATTTGTATCATTAAAAATTGGACATTCAAGACTAGATATAAATTCAGAAAACGGTGAAATTTTAAAAGTTCAAAAGCCATTTTTTAAAACTTTAAAGGGTGTAATTAACGATACTCAAGCGGGCATTACAAAATTTTTAGAAAATTTTGATAACCAAAATGAAGTAGAAAAGTTTTGGTTTGGTATCAGAGGTTTTACGCAAAAAGGCGTTAAAAAGTTGTTCCAAAAAAATAAATAAATTTATAGAATAAAAACAGTTATGTTGCAAACATTGAGTCAGAACTTAAATTGAACGACAAACGCACCGCGAGCGTTTTTAGCGAGCGTAAAAGTGCAAGCGCTGCTTGCTACATCAATTTGAGCCACAACCGTAAGGTTGTAGAGAACTATTGCGTGATTTTTCTTTTTTGTTTACTTTTTTCTTTTTATTTCGCAACAAAAAAGAAAAAAGTAAGAACTATTTTGAAATAAAAAAGTTTTATAAAATAAATGATTAATAGGCATAGCCTGTACATTAATAAATTCTTATTGCTTTAACACATTAATCACAAATTCCAACGCGCCTTGTTGGTCTTGGAAAACTTTTCTGCCGGCATTCGAAGTTGCGTTGTAGAACTCGTTATCGCTGAATAGTTTGTCTGCAACTTCATATAAGGCTTCTTCGGTTTTTACAACAAATCCGGCTTTAGCGTTTTGAATAATTGCATAAATATCTTTAAAATTATGTATAGAAGGCCCTGAAATTACGGGTTTTGCAAAAATAGTTGCTTCAAGCGGATTATGTCCGCCGGTTTTATTAAAGCTTCCGCCAATAAACGCAACATCTGCGAATGCGAACATTTTGCCCAACTCACCCATAGTATCTAATATCATAATGTCATGTTCTGCCAAATTCCCATTTTCTGAGCGCAAACAGTAATCTTTTATGATAGATTTAACTTCGTCTAATCTTGTCAAATGGCGCGGTGCGATAATAAATTTTAAATCAGCATGTTTTGATTTCAATTTTTTAAACACATCTAGCGCGATTTTATCTTCGCCGGAATGAGTAGACGCTGCCAAAAAGATTCGTCCGCATTTATTAAACTCTAAATCAATTTCAGGAGCTGTAATATCGAATTTTAAATTATTCATTCGTTTTGTGGTTTCTTTATTTGCGCCTAAAGATAAAAACTTATTCAAATCTTCTGTAGATTGAGTAAAAATTCCTGTATAATTCTGCAATAGCGGTTTAAAGAAAAATTTAAGTTTTTTATAAGAATTAAATGTTCTATCAGAAATACGACCATTAATTATGTATAGTTTGATTCCGCGCTTTTTACAGATACTTCCAAAATTTGGCCAGATTTCAGTTTCTGCCATAAGAATTTCAGTCGGTTTAACTTTGTCTAAAAATTTGTTAACGCAACTTGGTGTATCAAATGGAAAATATGTAATCAAATCTGCAATTTCATCAAGCTTTTTATGTGCAATTTCTTGACCTGTGTTTGTGCCTGTAGTTACAACTATTTTAGCATCCGGAAAAGTTTGGCGCGTAGTCTTGATAAGTTTTTCAATTGCATTAATTTCGCCAACTGATACTCCATGAAACATAATTACACGTTTTTTAGAAAAATCCGGCGCTTCAAAGTCACCAAGTTTACGTGCAAAAGCATTAGCTGAATATCCGCCTTTTGTGTGCAAGATTTTTAATAAAGGTTTTGCTATTCTAAAAATGATTTCGCTTGATATGTTGATTATGTTCATGATTGTCCTTTTTGTGCTGTTATATTTGACTTGTTATTGAACCCTCATCCTGTACTGTACAGTAGCCTATTTTCTTTCAACCAGAATATACTTTCTACCATCTTCAATTACCTTGTAGTTAAGGCTTTCAACCTCAGCATCAATTGCCTTATGTGGAATAATTACAAGATTGTTAGGTTTTTCCAATGCGGCTTTTAAATCAGCAGGAGTATACTCTTTACCATATTCAACAGGTTTTTCGCCATAATAAATCAAAGAATATTTATGTGAAAATCTGTAGCAAGTTAAAGTTTTATTTTCCTTTTTTGCAATTTGTGCGTACTTTAACAAATCGTCTTGACCAAATTTGTAATCAATCTTGAAAAACTTTTCTGTGCCAAATGCTGAAAGTGCAAGCATCAACAATACATAAGTGAAAAATACTCCTAAATATCTTTCTTTTTTAGCAAACAAAATTGAAGCCAAACCGGAAGCAAACAATAGAGTTATACATAATAATTTTGCACTTGAGATATCCAGAACTAATTGTGCCGGTAAAAATAGTGGCGTAAATATTGCTATAATTGATGCTAATATAAATATACCGCCTAACACGTACACAGTTTTATTAATAAATCTGCTATATTCGCCCTTTTCTATGTACTTAGTCCAAATATAACCGCCTAAGCATGCCAGAGACGGATAGATTGGCAAAATATATGTGATTAATTTTGTCTTTGATGAAGAAAAGAATAAAAGCGTGAATGTGGCGATTATTCCGTTATATACCAAAAATCTTTGTGTATCGGTTAAACCAGTAAATACAAAATCTCGTTTTATGCATTTTCTTATAAAAACCACTAAAGTAGATATTATCCAAGGGAAGAAGCCCCATAAAATAGTTAAAAAGTAGAAATAGAACGGTTGCTGACGTCCAATTTCGTTTGAACCTAAAAATCTTGCGATATGATGCTTAATTACGTATTCTTGGAAGAATAGCGGATCGTGGATTTTTAGCATCACAATATGCCAAGGAAGTGTTATTAAGAAGAACAAAACAAAACCTACTAAGAAATATTGAGGTTTAAAGATTGTTTTGAAAGTTGGGATAACAAGCCCTCTCCTGTCCTCCGGACATCCTCCCCCGTGGAGAGGACGCTCGATTTGTTCATGTTTTGCCAAGAAACTGTTAAATATATAAATAAAGAACAATGAGCCGAATGGTACTACAAACCCTGGAATACCTTTTGCCATAACTGCTAAACCTGAAAAAATATAGAAGAACCACCAGAAGTATTTTCTATTTTTTTCTTCGCAGAATGTTGTTAGGATACCAAAGCATAATGAGAACCAAACGC
>CAKVJE010000070.1 GCA_934754735.1 uncultured Candidatus Melainabacteria bacterium | reverse complement strand
GCTCTTAATTTAGCTTTTTCTTCTTCTGTTAAATTTTCACATTTTTTAGAATAAACGTAAGCTTTTTTGTTAGCTGTAGCTTCTTCTTTTTCTGCTTCTAATTCTTCCGGAGTGCAGAAACATTCGTATGCAAAGCCTTCATCTAAAAGTTTTTGAATGTATTTAGGGTAGATATCAAATCTTTGAGATTGTGTGTAAGGCCCATAAGCTCCGCCTACATCAGGACCTTCATCCCAGTTTAAACCCAAAGCCTTTAAGCTGTCAAAAATATTGTCAACATAAGCTTGGCTTGTTCTTTCAGCATCTGTATCTTCAATTCTTAATACAAATGTTCCCTTATTTTTTTTAGCAAATAAATAGTTAAATAAAGCTGTTCTAGCCGTGCCAACGTGCAAGTTTCCGCTTGGCGAAGGGGCTATTCTTACTCTAACATCTGACATAATTATATCCTTCCTTTTTTATGCCTATATTATTCCACAAACAGAATTGAAATAAAAGTTATAAAACCAAAAACAGAAAAATTGTTGTATACACAACGGAAATGTTTTTAAACATACGTTATAATTAAATTGTTAAATCGGAAAACAAATAGGAGATAAAATTATGGCAACACAACAAGAAGAAAATTTAATTAATCTTTTAGATGGATACGTTGAAAAAGGTGGGCATCACTTGAATGTAAACGTATTCAATCGCGAAACATTATTGGACGCACAAAAACACCCTGAAAACTATCCACAACTCACAGTTCGGGTTTCCGGCTATGCCGTAAATTTCATTAAGCTTACAAAAGAACAACAAGATGATGTAATCTCAAGAACATTTCATTCATCTTTGGCTCGTTAGTTTGAGCGAAGAGGATTTTAGAGTTCCAAAAATAAAAGTGGAAGGTATTATTGCCATCCACTTTTATTTGCAATCTTAACTGTGCAATGTATTGCACTAATAACTTAATTCATCCTGAAATCTTGAGCGAATTCTTGACGTTGGTTAACATAATTTGAACTCATTTGCTCATCAGATTCTGCACGACGTCTTTCTAATTGAACTTGACCATTTTTAACAACTTCTTGAAGTTGGCCTAAGTTTTGTTCAATACTAGTCAAAACTTGTTCTGCATAAACAGTTGCACCGTCTTTGATTCTTGTAGCTTCATCAATTGCTTGATTTCTAGCGCCTTCAGCTTCATCTAATGCTTTGCGTTTAATATCTTCACAATCGGTAATAACTTGTTCTTTAATTTTTTCAGCTTCTCTTTGAACAGCTCTTAATAAATCAGATTCGCTAAGAAGTCTGTTAGCTTCTGCTTGAGCATCAGCAACAACTTTTTCTGCACGCTGTTGAGCTTCGTATTGAAGTTCATCTTTGCGTCTTAATAACGCTCTTGCTTCTTTAATCTCATCAGGAAGTGCAGCGTATAATTTGTCTAAGATGTTTGTGACTGTATCTTTTCTAACTATTGAGAAAGAGCCTAGAAGAGGCAAGCCCTTATCTAAAGCTTCTTCAAGCTCGTTCATTAAACCGTAAATAACATCTTGTTGTGAATTCATTTTTTACTCCGTAAATTTATATGATAGTTACCATGAATTGTACAACAAATAGAGGATAAAAGTCAACGCAACATGTAAATTTATGCATTTTTCTCTACATAACTAATATCGCGCTCAATTGTGCCGATAATAGTATTAATCAAACGATTTGCATTAGAAGCATCTACCATATACATGGTTGAATTGAAGGGACATTTTTTTTTGATTGCATTAAATAAAGCATTGTATGCAATTACTGAGCCGAGTTTTTTCCCTAAATCCGTGCGCATGTTTTTTTTATATAAGTCCGGTAATGTTGCTATAATACAACATAGTATATCATCGATTCTATTTTTCTTGAAAAAACTAAAGCTAAAAAAATTGATATCGGCATCTCTAATTATAGTTTTTTGTAATTTTTTAAAATAATTTTTTAATTCCAATAAATCATTTTCATTCATGGTTACTATTATACCTGAAATTGTTAAAAAAGCAATTTTAATAAATATGATATGAATAATTTGTCCGCCCTACGGTTTGTTAAGTTTGTCATTATAGCGGACAATTTTGCTATGGATAAGGAGCTTTTACAAAAGTTAGCTATACGAATTAAGCAGTTACGAAAAGCTAAAAATTATACGCAAGATGAGTTGGCTTTTCGTGCAAATATTGGGCGTTCGACTCTTGGTAATATTGAAACTGCGCAAAATGATATTACATTTTCAAAGCTTTATAAAATAGCTCAGGCGTTTGAAATGTCGCTTTCGGATTTTCTGAATTTTTAATTTGAAAAATTTAGTAGTACTGCAAAAAGGAAGTTAGAAATGACAAGAATTAATATTGCACTTGGTATGACACAAAATTGGCAAAGATTTGCTAGAGTGACTATTGCATCAATTCTTTTAAATGCATCTTCTAAGGATGAATATAATTTTTATATTATGTCGAATGAGTTTACCCAAGATGATAAACGAGATTTTATTAAACTTTCTTTAATTAAGGATGCAGAGTTTGAATTTTTGAAAATGAATGAAGCTGATTTTGAAGGAGTTATTCATGATTGGCTTGGTGTTTCATCATCTTATCGTTTAAAATTATCTTCAATTACTGATTTAGATAAGGTTCTATATTTGGATTCAGATCTTATTGTTTTAAAAGATATAAATGAATTGTATTCAACAGATGTTTCAGATTATTATATGGCAGCAGTAGAAGATAAAATGAGTTTTTGGATGCGTAACAGGATTACCGGTATGAGTGCGGAATATCCATTTATAAATGGCGGCGTTCAGCTGATAAATCTGGCTAATTTCAGAAAAGATAATTTAGAAGAGGTGATTTTTGAAAAATTGCGTTCTAATAATAAATATACGGACCAAGACGTTATAAATGATATTTGTCATAAAAAGATTTTATCTTTGCCTCTTAAATATAATCTAATGTTAACCGAAGGTAATATTTATAAGGACAGAAAAGATGAGTTGCATGAGGCAAGAAAAGAGCCTGTAATTATTCATTATACGCGTAAGCCTTGGATGGATAAAAATGTCGAATTTGCAGATTATTGGTTAAGGTATAATAAATATTTAGAAGATTATATTGATAAGTTTTAATTTATTAGCTTACAAAAGTCAAACAAGTCTTAGTATAGAATGTTGTCTTTGTAAACGAGATTTTATGTTGATGAGATTACTTTTTTATAAAGTTTTTCCTATTCCCTTATTAATAATTATATAGTATGATTATTTCAAAGAGGATTGAAATGAGCGAAAATAAAACTAAACTTGCAATAATAATTCCATGCTTTAATGAAGAACTTGTAGTTGAATCAACTGTTGAAACGCTTTTAAAAGTTTTAGACGGAATTATTGCAAAAGGTAAAATATCGGACGATAGTTATATTTATCTTGTTGATGACGGTTCGAAAGATAAAACTTGGGAAATTATTGAAAATTTGCATGCAACTTATGGGGCGAGAGTTAAAGGTACAAAATTCATAAGGAATTATGGAAATCAAAAAGCACTTATTGCAGGACTTTTAGGTGTTAAAAACATTGGTTGTGATTGCGTTATATCAATCGACGCAGATTTACAACAGGATGAAAACGCGATAGAAACATTTATTGACGAGTATCATAAAGGCGCTGAAATTGTTTCAGGTATTAGAAATGATAGAAAAACAGATTCGTTTTTCAAAAAGTATACTGCACTTTGTTTTTACAGATTGATGAACCTTCTTGGGGTAAAAATTCCACCAAATCATTCGGATTTTAGATTAGTAAGCTCTAAAGGACTTGAAATTCTTGAAAAATATCAAGAAGCTGGTTTGTTTTTGAGAGGATTTTTCCACGAAATCGGTCTAAAAACTGCTTACGTACATTTTAATGTAAAGCCAAGAGCGCTTGGCTCGTCCAAGTTTAATTTCTTTTCTCTTACAAGTTTGGCTTTAAACGGCATTACGGCATTTAGTATTGTGCCGCTTCGAATAATAGCAGCTGTTGGCGTACTAACTGTTTTAGGAAGCTTTTTATTAGCAGCAGAAGTCTTTTTTGAAAAATATTGTTTGCACAATACTCCAAACGGCTGGGCAACATTAGTCGTTTTGTTAGCATTTTTTGGTGGTTTGCAATTGTTTTGCTTAGGTATTATTGGCGAATACTTGGGACAAATTTTTAATGAAGTTAAAGCAAGACCTCGATATATAAAAGAAAAAGAACTGGTTTAAGTCTGCAATGGCGCGTAAAAGGTTTCAAAATAAAACAATTCATTTTTTAGTAACAATATTTCTTATGGCTACCGGAATATATTATTTGGGGTTAAATTACGTTCCAAAGAGGCTTTATGAAACTCAAACCATGAAACCGAATCAGGTTGAGGCGTATTATCAAAATGAGTGGTGTACTCCGGATTTTGGAAGAAAAGAAGTAATATTGTGGGATATGACTAGAATTGATTGCTTGACAAAAGATTATGCAATAGAATTTGATTTTGCAAAAAAATGGGCAGAATCAATTGGCCAATCTCTATATTATGCAAAACTTACAAAAAAAGAGCCTGCTGTGGTTTTGATTTTGGATGCCCCAACCGATTATAAGTATGTAAAACGAATAGAACGTTTAGATAGCGGGATAAAAATTTTTCTAATAAAAACATTTTAACATTTCTTAATATAAGCTCTCCAAAAAGGCAATTTTTAAAAAGTTAAATACTTTATATATACATAAGAGATATATAAAAAAGAAAATAGGAGAGTTTATTATGGCAATTGGCGCAAGAGATTTTATTGATAAGTTATTAGTAGAAAAGTATGCACAAGAAAAAGTGGATAATCACAATGAAGATGCGTTGACATCCAAGGTTTCAGCAGATGATATGATGAGCGCAATGGGTGTTTCTGCAAATAATTTTAGAACGATGTTGGCGTTGAATAATCGACTTACGATGGTTTGTTATGGCGTTGTTGCGAAATCAGCCAAATATGTTCAAACAGAAGCGGCATAATAAAATTATTTTATTGTTATAGAGAAAGGGAAATCGGTTTAACCGACTTCCCTTTCTTATTATTACTGCATTTTATGCTTTTAATGTAACGATTTGTAACAATATTGATAAAAACTCTAAAGTTTTAAAAAAAAATGCCGATATACATCATGTAAAGAAAAGCAAAACAATAAGGAGTAGAAAAATGACAGACGGAATTGGAAGATTATCAGGATATGGAAATTATGGTGTTGGCCCTTATGTTCCACAAAGAAGAAATGGTGATGTACAAAAAGAAGACCAACAACAAGAACAAACTTTAGCAAACAATCATGCAGAAACTCAAGTAGATCCTTCAAAGGTTATGGATTTCTTGGCAAGTAATAATTTCTTTGTAGCTCCTCAAACTACAAATGAAGTTGTAGATGTAAATGGTGCCGAAAATGTTGATGCTGCTACTCAGGAAAGAGTTGCAGGTTATATGGAACAATTTGAAATGATTTATGGAATTGTCCAAGAAGAATTCGGCGAAGAACTAGCGCCAGCCGTTATGGATGTTGTAATGGATAAATTAATGGGCATGGCAAAATAACAAATTTAAAAATTCTCTTTCTTTATTTTTCTACACTAATCTTTATGACAAAGGGTGACTAAATGTCACCCCTTTTTATCGTGTATAATTTTGTTTTTTATTTACATTTTCCGCTCAAAACTTTGATTACATATTGAACAAGGATTACGAATTCCCAAAGCGTATTTCTGTGTTTAATATAATACAAATCGTACTCTAAGCGTTCTTCGGTTTGAGGCTCACAAACCTTAACTTGTTGCCAACCACACCAGCCCGGACGAACCCAATTTCTGCATTCCCAGAACGGTATGCGTTCTTTGTTTTCGTAATAAACTTCTTCTCTCACCGGACGAGGTCCGATTATGCTCATCTCGCCTCTCAAAACATTTATCATTTGAGGAAGTTCGTCGATATGGAATTTTCTAAGAATTCGACAGAATGGCATAATACGCTTGTCATTAGATGTTACTTCGTTAACATCCTCATCAAAATCTTCTGTAACTGTATCTTGGTACATAGTTCTGAATTTAATCATTTTAAACGGACGGCCAAATTTACCCATTCTGGTTTGGGTATAAAATACAGGGCCAAAGTCAGAAAATTTAATTCCAAGTGCTGCAATGATTGCAAGTGGAGATGTTAAAATCATAATCAAAATTGATGCGATTATGTCGCAAAAACGTTTAATATAAGCAAATAATAGTGCTTTTTTTCTAACACAGGCGTAAAATAACCAGTTTACTGTCATTTTAGAAATGAAGTATTTTTTAGTGATTTTTTCGTAGAATTTTGGCATTCTCCAAACTTTTACGCCAAGAGGAATACCTTTTACTAAGTCTGTCAAAATTGCAGAATCCATACGTGATTTAACCGCAATGATAACTAATTTTACATTGTTATCTTTAATTACGGCTTCTGAATCACAAGTTAAACCGAGGATTGGAATTGTTGAATCTTCATCTTCAATAGTGTTCATATTATCATCAAGGAAACCTACAACTTTTAAGCCTAATTCCGGTCTTGTTTGAATTTCTTCCGCAATAACTTTACCGTCTTGACCTGCACCGACAATCAAAACGTTTTTTTGTTTCTTTTTGCAATTAGTGAATAGCTTTATAATTACACGTTCTATAAGTAGAAGTGTGAATACGCACACGGCATTCCATATTAAAAGTAGCGCTGTTACGACATTAAATGCGAATAATAGTAGTGGGATTGTGCAAATTGCAGTCGCGACTGAGATTGCTTCAAACAAATAATAAACATCTTTAAGTTTAAAATCTTGTTTAGTGTAGAATCCTTTGAAATATAGTGTTGCAATGAATACAATTAGGAAAAATAATGCTAAAGCCAATAATTTTGCGCCAAAATCAACTATGATAGTAAAATTAGTAAGCGCCGCAAGCGCGATTATTAGAACATCTACAATCAGCATAAAGACAGATGATTTTTGCATAACTTCTCCTTGATTTAAACACTATTAACTTTATCATTATAACACATGTGGAGTAAATATAACAGGCTATTAAAATTTGTCGCCCAAAATAATTGTTGCTCTATGCAATGACTTGGCGTTAGACTTTTGGTGTGTCGTCATTCTGAAGCCCTTTAGACTGAAGAATCCAGCCTTTTCTAAACTGTTTTTTATTAGTTTATAAAACCCTCTCCCGCCTTCGGCACCCTCTCCATGTAAAATTGAGTAAAGGAGAGGGGAGTTGGATGCGTTTGTATATCAGCTATTCATATCTCAATGCATCAATCGGATTCAACAAAGATGCCTTATATGCAGGATAATAACCGAATCCCACGCCTACAATTCCGGAAAATCCAAGCGCCAAAATAATTGAAAATAAAGAAATTGAAATTGTCATAGAAGGTGCAAAAACAGTAATTAAATAAGAACCAAGAATCCCTATTACAACCCCGATAAGCCCTCCAATCATTGAGAGTAAAAATGATTCAATCAAGAATTGCCATCTAATATCGCTAACTCTTGCGCCAATTGCCATTCTAATCCCGATTTCTTTTGTTCTTTCTGTAACAGAAACCAGCATAATATTCATGATGCCGATACCGCCTACAAGCAATGATACAGACGCGATTGAAGCAAGTAGGATTGCGAACGTTTGAACTGTCGATTTCATTTTTTCTTGAAATTCCGCTGAGTTTCTGATTTCAAAATCCTTCTCTTGATTTTTACCGATATTATGGCGATTTGTAAGAATTTCATTGATGTCTTCCATTGTCGCATCAAGCATGTCAGCATCTTGACCTTTTACAACAATTTGTCCGACCGTTCCGGGGAAATCTGTTCCAAAAACTTTCTTTTGCGCGGTTGTAATTGGTATAAATATTAAGTCATCTTGGTCAAACGGGCCTGATTGTCCTTTTTCTTCTAAAAGTCCGATTACTTTAAATGGAATGTTGCCAACTCTAATTACTTTTCCGACAGGGTCAACATCACCAAAAAGTTCAGTAGCGACTGTAGCGCCCATCAAAGCTACTTTTGCGCTATTTTGCAAGTCTTCTTGCACAAAACCTCTGCCCGAATCTACTTCATAGTTCTTGATATACAAATAAGCCGGCTGAATGCCATAAACTGTTGTCGACCAGTTTTGGTTTCCATAAGTCAATTGCTTGCTTTCAGATGATAAAGTTGAAATTGCCAAAACATTTCTTGCATTTTTTTCGATTGCTAAAGCATCTTTTGACGTCAAAGTCGGTTTTGTTCCTATTCCCATGTGAACGCCACCTGATTTAGCGGAAGCAGAACGAATGGTTAATAGATTTGTACCCATAGATTCCATATTCTGAGTAACTTTTTTGCTCGCACCTGAGCCGACCGCAAGCATGATAATTACGGCACTGACGCCAATAATCACGCCTAAACTCGTAAGTGCAGAGCGTAACATGTTTACTCTGAGTGAATTTATAGCCATTCTTAAAGTGGATTTGAAATCTAGCATGGTTTCTCTCAAATTGTTATTGTTGGGCTAAAAGCCCAATCTACTTTTATTAATAGACCCCTCGTTTTATATAGAGCGAGGGGTTCATTTAATATTACTTATTTCTTTTCTACAAACAACGAATCGCAAATATTTGTTTGCGGAACATAATCGTATTCGCCATCCATAGAAATTTTATTAATAATCTTAGAACGTTTTTTTCTAAATAACATATCGATAAATGCTTCTAAACGAGTAATGAAACCTGCTTCACCCGTATGTTCATCAATTGTTAGAGAAAGAATTGGTTTTCCAGCTTCTTTAGCTTTTCTTGTAATTCTTTCAATCATCAATGAATCAGGGCCACAACCAAACGCGTTAAGCGTAATGATACCGTCAATTTTGTTATCTTTTAAATAATGACCGGCAGTACCTGTCATTTCGTATTCATTAGCCCAATAACGTTTTTGACCAAGTGAAATAATGCCTTCGTCCATTTGTTCATCGGTTAGTTGAAGTGAAGTGAAGACTTTAACATCCATTTTTTCAAGCTTTTCAAAAATCTTCATACAAGCTCTTTCGTCATAAATGTTGTAACCGTGTGAAACAAGTGCAACATTAATCGGCGCAGAGTTTGAAGGATTTTCAATAAATACTTTTCCTTGAAGCGCGTAGTTCATTGCTTTTTTGTAACTCATGCCTGAACGCATCATAACTAAAAAGTTATTGTAAACCTTCCAACCTTGTTTAGAAGCTTTTTTAATTTCATCGACATTTGTAATTCCGAAAGGTTTTACAGCTTCTTCTAAAAATGTATAAAGTCCTTGGTTTTTAGCAGATTTGTCCAAAGTTGGTTCTATAATATTAATTTCACCTTTGATAACATTTCTAACCAAATCAGGCAATCCTCTGATTTTAGAGCAGTTATAAATTTTAGGTGCAATAGATTGAAGTGACGGAACAAAAATGTTTTTAACACCTTTTGACATCAAATTCAAAATATGTCCTAAATAAATTTTTATAGGCAAACAAGTTTCAGTAACTACAAGAGCTGAACCATCAGACATGGTTTGTTTTGTAGTCGGGTCAGACAAAACTATTTTAATCCCTAAACTTGTAAAAAAACCGTACCAAAACGGATAATTGT
>CAKVJE010000069.1 GCA_934754735.1 uncultured Candidatus Melainabacteria bacterium | reverse complement strand
GGTTATTTTTTCAGATAGTGACAATGGTAAGACTACCAGTTATGGTGCGACAATTGGCGGTAGAACATATTGTGGCAAAGTTCAAAAATCACATTTAAAAAATAAAGACGAATTAATGTCACAACAGTTTACAAGAATTTATAATTCTGAGAGAACACAATATGCTGAAGATAAAAACCATAATGGAATTATTGATAAAGGTGAAATCTTCGATTGTTTGTGGTAAGCAAAGCCAAAGCTGAAAGCCCAACCTACGGTACGTACAAATGTAGGTTGGGCTTTCAGCCCAACAAAAACTAATTACTTTTTCCGGCTCTATAACCACAATAAGAATAAATCAAAGGCAAAAATGATTCTAAATGTAATTTATCGGCACAAGGAAATTTTGCCAAAACCAAAGCACCAACAGCGTCATCTACGTTTGCAACACAATCAAGCAATGTCAATTTTCTATCCGGTTGTTTGTCATGCGGATCAGAAATAACATTTGATAAAGAAGCTGCACCATACATTCCAACTAGTAATCCACTCAACATTGCCGAAATTTTTCCAAAGGTATTATTAAAATGCTTGCTACCTTCCGCTAATTTTAAACATCCGCCTGCAATCCAAGTCGGTATTGAAGCATTAAAAAATTGAAACAAACCTTCTTTTAGTTTATTTTGATTTGTTGTTTTATTTTCACCAATCATACCAACGGCAACACTTCCTGCGATAGAAGTTGCGGATAGTGTAATCATATCAGACAAATTGTAATTTAATTTTAAAGGATTTTTAATTTTACGTTTTTTCATCATAACAGCCATTGGAATTGCAGTTCCTATAACTGCACCAAAGCCGGCTTTTAACTTGTCATCAAGCGTAATATCACGCTCATTAGCTTTATGACGCAATGAGGATAGTTGTTGGTTGAAACTCAAATTGTTGGATACACGACTAATCATAATTTACCTTAAATACATATTAGCTAGAAAACAGTTTAAATGCAAATTAATAATAATTATTATTGCAAAAAAGCGTACGCTTCAATTGTAACGTACGCTTTTTTATTAATTAGTTATTCTATAAACAAGCTTTAATGTCTTCAACAATTAATTCCGGCGTTAAATGATAACGTGTATAAAGTTCTTCAACAGAAGCTCTATCAGTAAATTCTTTTTTAGCACCAAAATTTAAAACTTTCATTTCAGAATTGCCGAAGTATCTGGCGATTTTTTCACCGAAACCACCATCTAAAACACCGTCTTCTAGTGTGATTACAACCTTATGATTAGCTTTCAAGTTTTCCATAAGCTCTTTATCAACGCCGGTTATAAATTTAGGATTAATCAAAGTTGCTTCAATTCCCAGTTTTTCATTTAGTAAAGCTTTAACTTTTTTGCCTAAGTGGAAGAAATTACCAAGACCTAAGATTGCAACTTCTGAACCGCTTTCAGCAACTTGATATTTGTTCAAAATTGAATAATCAGTTTTATCTTCAACGCCAGAAGAGTGAACTTCGCCGAATGGAACTCTGATTGCAACAGGTCTGTCTTCTTGTTCAACTGACCAATCAAGCATTTTTACGTATTCTTCTTTGCAAGTTGGTGCAAGATAAACCATATTTGGAATGTTACTGATAAGCGGAATATCGAAAATTGTTAAGTGCGTAGCATCCATGCCGGTAATTGCCCCCCAGAATACAAGGATTGTTGCCGGACTATTATTCAACGCTAAATCTTGTGATAATTGGTCATAAGTTCTTTGTACAAAGGAACTCATGACGCCCAAAATTGGCTTGCCTCCATTTTTTGCAATACCTGAAATGAAAGCAATTGCGTGTTCTTCAGCAATACCAACATCTGTATAATGAATTCCGGCTTTATCTCTGAATGCTGGCGTGAAGCCTGATACAGCAGGTGTTGCAGGAGAAATCGCAATTACGGTATTGTCTTCATTATATTTGTTTTCTATATAATCTGCTGTAATAGAACCATAATCTTCTGTTTTAGAATTTTGCGTGATATTATCTTTTTTGTCTAAAGTCCCCGGTAAAATCCAATGATACTTTTCTTTATCAAGTTCAGCAGCTTCAAATCCCTTGCCTTTTATTGTGCGTAAATGAATTAAGACCGGATGATTTGAATCTTTGACTTTATTGAACAAATCAATCATTGCTTGAATATCATGACCATCATTTAAATAATGATATTCAAATCCCAAAGCTTTAAAGAAGTTACATTCAGCTTCGCCGTTTGTATCTCTCAAAAGTTTTAAATTTCCGTATAAACCGCCTTCATTTTTTGCAATAGACATGTCATTGTCATTTACGATAACAATAATATTACTTCCTAAAACGGCTGCATTATCTAAGCCTTCAAACGCTTCACCACCGCTTAATGAACCATCACCAATAATTGCAACGATATTTTCTTTTCCACCTCTTAAATCTCTACCTTTCGCAAGACCAGTTGCCAAACTTACAGATGTTGAAGTGTGTCCAACTTTGAATAAGTCGTGTGCGCTTTCTTCCGGAGCGGTGTAGCCTGTGTATTTCATGTAGTTTTCAGGATTTGTAAAACCTTCTTTTCTACCGGTCAAAATTTTATGCGGATAGCATTGGTGCGAAACATCAAAAACAAATTTATCGATAGGAGAATTGAACACGTAATGCAAAGCAATGGTTGCTTCCACAAATCCTAAATTTGGGGCTAAGTGTCCGCCTGTAGCATTTACTTTTTTTATGATAAGTTCACGCATTTCTGCAGAAAGAGTATTCATCTCTTCTATGCTTAATCTTCTTATATCGGCAGGATTGTTCACGTTGTCTAAAATTTTTAATGTAGTTTCCATTCTAATTCCTTTCTGACAATGTTATATAAAAACTCAATTAACTCTTTAATTAATTTTGATATTATTATAATACAATTCGAGAGTAATTATCAGTTAGAACTTAATATTTTCTTCTTTTCAATTTATGATAAAATTATTTTATAATAAACGGGGGTGTAAATTATGGATTTAAATAAATATATTGAACATACATTATTAAAGCAAGACGCAACAAAAGCTGAAATTATCAAGCTTCTTGATGAAGCAAAAGAACATAATTTTCTTGGAGTTTGTGTCAATCCTTGTAATGTAAAATTTGCGAAAGAATACTTGAAAGGTACTGATGTAAAGGTAGTTACCGTTATAGGTTTTCCGTTAGGACAAAGTACCAAAGAAGTTAAAATTCTTGAAACTATTGATGCAATTAAAAATGGCGCAGACGAAATTGATATGGTAATCAATGTTGGACTATTAAAAGATAAAGCATATTCTCAAATTGTTGATGAGATTTCTGCGATTAAAGTTGCTTGCCAAGGCCATAATTTAAAAGTTATATTGGAAACGGATTTGTTGACTAAAGAAGAAATTAAAAAAGCTTGTGAATTGTGTATTGAGGCAAAAGCTGATTTGGTAAAAACTTCTACCGGTTTTGTTAAAAATGGAGTAGGAGCAAGGGTAGAAGATGTTGCATTGATGTATGAAACAGTTAAAGATGCTGGATTACAAGTTAAAGCTTCCGGCGGAATTAGAGATAAAGAATCTGCTCTAAAAATGATAGGGGCAGGTGCTTCGAGACTTGGTACAAGTTCCGGAATTAAGATTGTGCAATAAGCTTTTAATGTTTATGCTAAAATAGTTTTTAAAGAGGTATTATGACTATTAAGATAGCAATCACAGGTAAAAGCGGAAGCGGAAAAACAACATTAACTAAGGCGTTTTTGGAATTATTACAAAAGAATTTTCCGGAAAAATCAATTTTATTATTTGATAACGATTTGACCGGAGAATTGGGACATTCTTTCGGCTTAGATATCAGAAATACAATTTATGGTATCAGAAGTGGAAAACACGAATACAAAACCGGAATTCCGGAAGGCATGTCTAAACACGAATACGTTGAGTGGGCAATGGAAGATATTATAGTTAGCCTAAACGAAAATGTCGACATAATTGTTTCTTGGTTTGTCGGAGCAAAAGATTGCAGATGCCCAATTACAGGTCAAATTAATGATGCTTGTCAAAGGTTAATTGAGCGCTACGACTTTGTGCTTTTTGATTGTGAATTCGATTTAAAATATCTTAATCAACTTGTTGATACTGATATTGATTTAACTCTTGTAGTTGCTAATCCTACAATTGATTCGATTCATTTAGCAGCCAGAATTAGCGAATTTTCTGCAAAATACGCAGCAGGCGGTCAAATGGGAGTTGTTATAAACAAGGTTAAAAACGAAGATTTGAATGCGATTTCAGAGCAATTAAAAGTTGCGGATGTAGAAGTTTTGGGCAGGATTCCATTTGATGAGAAATTGGCAAGTGGTGCTATTGATAGAAAATCAGAGGTTGTTTCAGACGCTTTGAACCAATTTTATTTCAGACTAAATTTACCACAGGAGAACAAATGATAATTTTAGACGGTAAAGCCTTATCATTAAAAATTTTGGAACAAGTGCGTGAAAAAGTTGCAACTCTTTCGCGTCAGCCTCATCTTGTTGTAATTTTAGTTGGCGACAATCCTGCAAGCAAAATTTATGTTAATAATAAAAAGAAAGCTGCTGAAAAAGTCGGGATTAAATCTACCGTTATAGAAATGAACGCAGAGACTTCTGAAGAAGAATTACTTGAAACTATCGAAAAGTTGAATGAAGATGACGATGTTACGGGAATTTTGGTACAGTTACCGCTTCCTAAACATATTGACAAAAATAAGGTTATCTTGGCTATTTCGCCAAAGAAAGATGTAGATGGATTTACTCCGGAAAATGTCGGAAAGCTTGTTATCGGATTAGAACCTTATTTTTATCCTGCAACTCCGCAAGGAATTATTATGCTTCTTGATGAATACAAGATTCCGATTGAAGGAAAAGATGCGGTTGTAATCGGACGGTCAAATATTGTAGGCCGACCAATGGCGCAATTACTTTTGAAACGTAATGCGACTGTTACTATGTGTCATTCTTATACTCCGAATATTGAAGACAAAATAAAAACCGCCGATATTGTTATATCTGCGGTGGGTAAAAAGATTGTAAGATGTAAGATGGTTAAAAATAATTCTTGTTTAGTTGACGTTGGAATCTTTAGAGATGCCAACGGCAAATTGACCGGTGATGTTGATTTTGATTTTGTATCACCAACTTGCGGCTATATTTCGCCTGTTCCGGGGGGAGTTGGTCCAATGACCATTGCGTCTTTAATGTACAATGCTTCAAAAATCTATTAATCAAGGAGGGCGAAGCCCTCGCATTATGATTAAGATTGTAATAAACCTGTATCTTGAGCTGCTGTAGAAGTTGCTTGTTTTTCGCTGTCTTTTTGAGCTCTCAATGATTCCAACATTGTATCGTACATAGTTTTCATTGTATCGTATTCAATATCTAAATCAGCAAGTTCTTCTGATAATTCTTCATTATATTGGCTAACTTTTTTATCTGCATATTGACCTGCAATCATTTCATTAGTGTTGCCTGATTTTACGGTAATTTTACCAAGTTTTAAATCTTTGGTATTGTCAATAGCAGAATCAAAAGCATCTTCCCATTTTTGTTCATACTTAACTTGTTTTTCAAGTTTTGCTTGGTTAGCTTCATACTTAGCATTCCAGAAAATGGATTGTTGAGTATAATAGTTAATATCTGCGTTTGTATTTAATAAGTTTCCTAATAATGCTGCTGTGTTTGCCATCTTCTTATACCTTTTTTAAATCTTACATATATATAAAGTATTTAATTTGATGTCAATTTCAGCAAAGTTTTATTTCGTTACAAAACTTAACAAAGTCTGCAAAATTCTATGTAAAGTAACTCCGAGAATTTAATTAGTTCTCGGAGTTACTGTTTTATTATTTATTAAAACCAACAGGGCGTCTGTTTGATGTTTTTTTGTCTTTTGTAAAGTCATCCATTGCTTTATCAAAATCTTCTTGAAGAATTTTAAAATCATCCATATCGCTCTTTTTAAAAGTTTTGTTATCCATTTTTTCAAAGATTCCCGCTCTTGAATATCCGTAATTGTGAGCTTCATTTACTACAAATCGAACATCCGCGCCGGTTGCATGTATAGATTCCATTTTTCTTAACATAGAGTCTATGTCGACATTTTCATCAACTTTTTTATTTTTTGTATGAATTTTAAAAATGTCTTTTAGTCCATTAAAATCCGGTGCATCAACTTTATAATGTTTGCCAAAACGTCCTGAACGCACAATTGCTTTATCTAAATTTTCAAAATTATTTGTTGCGGCTAAAACATAAACTTCATCCTTGTCATTATCAATATCTGTCATTAAAGTAAGGATTTGGTTTACAATTTTATCTCCATGCTCATCAATTCCGCCACGTTTTTTCGCAACAGCATCAAATTCATCCAAGAAAATTATGGTAGGCTGATTTTCTTTCGCTTCTTGAAATAGGTTTCTCCAATTCTTTTCTGCTTCGCCGGCCCACATAGAATCCATATCTAATCCGTTTAAACTTATGAAGTTAGCACCGGCTTCATTTGCCAAGGCTCGCGCGATATGAGTTTTTCCGGTTCCTGGAGGTCCATAAAGAATTGCACCATGGTTTACGTCAAAATGTTCATACGCATCCGGATAACGCAATGGATATATAATATCGCGTTTTAAAGTCTCTTTTAAACTATCCAAACCGCCAACATCAGCAAATGTTACTTTTGAACCGGTGTTTTTCTTTGTTGTAAATAGTGTAGACAAAGTCTTTTTGTTTATTTGTTCTATTTGCTGTTTGACTTCTTTTTCGTGATCAAAAGGACGTGCAAATGCTTTTCTATACAAACTTAAATCGGTTTTTGGTTTGTTTTTTATTGGAAGAAGATTGCCTTGAACAGAAAGAATATCACCGTCTACAATATAAAAACTTTCTTCCGGTTTTAAGCTATATGTTTTTGCACCGGAAATTAGTGGAATGTTAAAATCATTAAGGTTTATAACTTCTTTGTCACCAAGACTATTTATTGTAAAACCTAAATTTCCGCCTAAACCTTCTTCTGCAATATAAAAACTACGTTTAATCGGATTATTTCCTAAACCTTCAGATTTGTACATTTTTTTTGCGCAATCTTGCAGGTCTTTGCCAACTAGCAATAAATCACCAAGTTTGAAATTTTGCAAAATTGAAGCAATTCTATCTTCTAGAGGAATTTTCTTCACTAAATCTGCCGTTAAAGTACTAGGAATTGCTTTGAAATTGATTTGATTGTAGTTTTTGTTTAATAGATTCAAATCCATAGCTCTATCAGCTTTTTGGCTAGGTTGAGTCACATTCTTTTTTGATACGGCTGTGTTCGCGGTGTAATAATTTGTTGTTGTGTGTGCTATCGGGTTGATTCTCATTCTTTCCTCCTATACGATGTACAAAAAAAGCTTGTAATTTCTTTCCCAGAATTTACAAGCCTTTTCTAAAAATATTTATAGTTTAATCTAAGCAACCTGCAAATTCACTTTAATACGGCATAGCAAAATAATCGAAACAATCATTCGACGCATATTGCAAATTATATTAATTAGTGAATCAAGATTAAACAATCTATTTTCCTTTTGATTAATTGTAGCTTTTACACTATATATGTTTTTTTAGAATTTGTCAACGGTATGTAAAACTTTAATATTAAAAAAACTTTACAATAGTTTGCAATTTTATTATGTTTATTTTAACATTAATTCATACGCCGATTTAAAAGAGAGAATGTGTTTATCACATTCTTTTTAAAAAGGTCAAAATAATTTAAAATAGCAATTAAAGGTAAATATAAAGGAACTTAAAAATGGGTATCAAAGGTAAAAACGATAGAATGGTAGTTCTAGCTTGTGAAGATTGCAAGGAAAGAAATTACACAACTGTTAAAAACAAAAAGAATGTTAAAGACAGATTAGAATTGAGCAAATACTGCCCAACTTGCAAAAAACACACAACTCACAAGGAAACTAAGTAATAAGGAAATAAGCACTGGTAATAAGGGCAAAAGAAAATTTAAAATCTCTTATTCCCTTATTACCGAAAGTCTTATTCCCTTTTATATGCGTCCTTAGTTCAGTTGGTAGAACGTCGGTCTCCAAAACCGGATGTCGAGGGTTCGAGTCCTTCAGGGCGCGATTTTTATAGAAAAAGGTTATTAAAATGAATGATACTTTTGAAACAATAAAGAAAAATGTTGTTACTTATTTTAAAGGCGTAAAGACTGAGTGGGGCAAGATTACTTGGCCTGAAAAACATCAGGTTGTTGTAGAAACATTCTTTGTTGTTGCTATTGTTTTTATATTCACTGTTTTTATTTATTTTGTGGATGTAATTTTCAATATGTTGTTATCTAAGTTTTAATTAAAATTTATAAAGGGTAAAAGTAATGAGTGAAAAAGACGAAAATATCATGAATGAAGAAGTGATGGAAGAAACTCAAGAAGTTGAAAGTCATGCGTCTTCTGAAAGAAAAAATCAAAAACGTTGGTACATTGTTCACACTTATTCAGGATACGAAAACAAAGTTAAAAGCAACTTGGAAAAACGTATTGAATATATGAACATGGCTGATAAAATCTTTAGAGTAGAAGTTCCTCAAAAGACTGTTACCCAAATTAAAGGCGGAAGAAAACAAGAAAGAGAAGAAAAAATCTTCCCTGGATATGTTTTGGTAGAAATGATTATGGATGAAGACAGCTGGTATGTAGTTAGACATACAGCAGGTGTTACAAAATTCGTTGGTTCTGCTAAAAAACCTATTCCGGCAAAAGACAGCGAAATTAAAAAGATTATTCACAGATCAACAGCTCAAACTCAAAAAATTGAAATGGATGTTAAGGTTGGTGAAAAAGTTAGAATTACTTCCGGTCCATTCGCTGAGTTTGTTGGTGATATTACAGAAGTTTATCCTGATAAGGCTAAACTTAGAGCAATGGTTTCTATATTCGGTCGTGAAACTCCGGTTGAATTAGAATACAAACAAATTCAAAAGTTATAAAATCTTCTCCTCTTCAATAGAGAGGTCGCGACTGTTTTTAAGCATAGCGAAAATTGCAGACGCGGTGAGGGTTTTACTTTGAAAACACAACACAAATAACGTGGAAGGGGGTGCCCCCCGTTAGTACCACGAAAGGAGAACAAAATGGCAAAAAAAGTAGTAGGAAAAATTAAACTACAAATTCAAGCAGGTAAAGCAAATCCATCACCTCCAGTTGGTCCGGCTTTAGGTCAACACGGTGTAAATATCATGGATTTCTGCAAACAGTTCAATGCAAAAACTGAATCTCAAGCAGGCTATATTATCCCTGTTATTATCGATGTATACGAAGACAGAAGTTTCACTTTTGTAATCAAATCACCTCCAGCTCCTGTTTTAATTAAGAAAGCTTTGAACATTCCAAAAGGTTCTGCTGTTCCTAACAAAACAAAAGTTGGTGAAATTACAAGAGCTCAATTAGAAGAAATCGCAAAAATCAAAATGAACGATTTGAACGCAACTTCAATGGATGCTGCTGTAAACATGATTAAAGGCTCTTGCAGAGCTATGGGCGTTACTGTTAAAGAAGACTAGTTGAACGCATTATTCCTTCGCCCCTTGCGGGAGAAGGTGGGCGAAGCCCGGATGAGGGGTAGAAGTTAGTTTTTATAGCTCGTACCTCGCTACCCTTTTGGATAAGGGACAAAGAGATAATATGGAAGGATTGAAAAATCCGTTAACACCATGAAAGGATTTAAAAAATGTCAAAAATAACTAAAAAACAAAAGAAGCTTCAAGAATTGTTAGCTGATTTCCAACAACCGGCTAGCGGTCGTGATGCTCTTACTAAATTACAAGAAGTATCTAAAGAAGTTGC
>CAKVJE010000068.1 GCA_934754735.1 uncultured Candidatus Melainabacteria bacterium | reverse complement strand
AGATTATAAAGGTATTTTTGGTTTAGAAACAGCTACAAAAACAGAAGAAGTTACTCCATCAGAAACTACATCGGTTACAATAACAAATCCTATTGCAGTATCTAAGAAAGAAGCAAAAAGAGATCAAGAAAAAATTAAAGATTCTGTAAAAGATATGGTAAAACAAGGTGTTACTCCACAAGAATTGATATCTGAATTAAAAAACAAATATACAAATCCTCAATTTGCATCTGTTATTAATGAAGTTCAAGAAGTTTTGAACATTGTAAATGGAACAAATTATAATTCAAAAGATGATGTTAAAAATATTCATGGTACAGCTGAAAAAGCATTAAAAGCAGCCGGAAAATGGGATGGTTTCCATAAAGATGTTTTGAGTGCATTAGAAGATCAAGCTGAAGCAAACCAAATTGAAAAAGAATTTCAAGTAATGTTAGTTAATTATAACGAAGTAAAAGCAGCTTGCAAAGCAGAAGGTTTAGCTCCAAACTTTGAAGAATATGTAAAAGTTGTTAAAGACAATTTTAAAGACAAAAAATCATATACAAAACAAGCACTTAAACAATTAGAAGATTGGGCTAGAGATGAAGCTATGGGCGTTCAAGAAGTAAGACTTGAAGCTTCACAAGGCACATCAAAGAGACAAATTAGAAAAGAATTGAGAGCTCAAAATACGGCTGGAGACGCTTATCAAAATGATGCTATTCAAGATTTGAAAACTGAACGTAGAATTTTTGCAAGAAAACATAAAGCCGAAAAGAGAGGTGAAGAAATATCTCACTTAAATAAAGAAACTTTGATTTCTGAATTAGGAAAAAGAGGCTATCAATATAACTTTGTAAAAAAAGCAGCAGCACATAAAATTGGTACAAATATCTATGACAAATTAAAAAATAAATACCTTGAAACAATTAAAAATGAAGATGGTACTTATGATTTGTCAAAACTTCAAGATGATTTATTGAACTATGTTGGTCAAGATTACAAAGTTAATCAATCAAAAGATGAACAAATGTCTGAAATGTTTAATATCAAAGTTCGTTTGAAAGACTTGACAGGTGAAGACTTTACAGATAATGAAACAAAAGTTTTATTGAATGTATTAGAATTTGATAGAGAACACAAGGACCATGCTCCAAAATTAGGAAAAGCAGTTTATTCCGGTATTGTTGCAGCACTTGGTGCAATTGGAGCTATTGGTAACGGTGAAATTAGACAACACGTTGGTGTTACAATTAAATTAGGCTCTTTAGCAGATGCAAAAGAATTTGCTGATTTGTTAAAACAACAAGGAGTAAAAACTTCAACAGAAGAAGTTAACGGACAAGTTAACGTAAGAATCTTGGTAGATCAAACAGTAAGAGCCGGATTACTTAATATCCTTAAAGGCGCAGGAATTGGTGTTCTTACAAGTGCAATGCTTGATATCATTTTAGGTAACGAACGTGATGAAAAATCTTGCTTCTCAGTATCTGATTACAACAAAGATGACCCAACTTATACAGATCCTGAAAAATACAAGAAACACTTTGCAAATACAACTAAAAATAAAGCAAAATCTGATGCAATGAATACTTTAGTTGATGCTTATGTTGAAAAATATGGTGAAAACTGGCATTCAGAATTACATAACACAATTCTAAAAACAGCAGGTATCGGTTCTAAGATGAATCTGGAAGAATGCAGAGTTCTTAGATTCCAAAAACCTGAAGCTAAGCCTCCTGTTAAACAAGAACAAGACACTACGGGTAAAACAGAACAAGAAGTAAAACCTGAACAATGTGGTCTTGAAATGGATGAACAAAAAGTTGATACAACTTATACGCATACAAGAAAAGGCGGTGATACTTGGGGCGGAATTGTTAAAGCTTACTATCCTTGTTTAGTTGAAGAAAAAGGATTAAGCGGTGCAATTAGAGCTTTGAAAATAGCTTTGGCAACTGATGAAAACGGTAAGCTTAATAGAGCTACTTATCATGCATTGTTAAAAGGCACCGATATTCCTAAGACAATGGATTTACCGGCAAAAATTGGTGATTGCAAAAGAGTTGATAATGCACAAGTTAAAAAAGTAAAAGTTCACGGTGGTGGACGTGCACTAATTCAACATGTTGGCAGTAAGAGTGGTTATACTCAATACACAGCTTCAGATGGATGTGATGACAGACAAAAGGCTACAGGTAGAACTGCACAAGAAGCAATGGCAAACTTGAAAGCAAAAACCGGTAAAACATATATTAACGAAAAGGATTATCAATAATAAAGATTCTCAATAATTAAAATTTCTATGGTTGTTTAAAAAAAGCGTTAAGTTACATCAAACTTAACGCTTTTTTATTTTTACAAAAACAGTTGTGATAAAATACTATTATGAAGGATTTAGTGGAGTATAAAGAAGAAATACACTCTTGTTCAAAATGTGGACTTTGTCAATCGGTTTGTCCTGTTTATAAAGTTACCGGTAACGACTGTACTGTTTCTCGCGGGCTTTTTATTATGCTACGTGGTCTGATAAATAAAGATTTGAAAATGTCTACAAAGCTGAATCATTATTTGGATTTGTGTTTAAAATGCGGAGCTTGTACTAAATTCTGTCCAAGTGAAATTAATGTAGTCGATATAATAACAGCTGCTAAATCTGAATATTTTAGAACACATCCGATAGAAAAACTTATTTCTTTTATACAAAAAAACTTTATTTTTGGATTAGGAGTGAAAGTGTTGAGTGTATTTGCACGCAACATTTCTTCAAAAAAATATGACAAAAAAGTTATTTATTTTGGTGGTTGTAGTGGTATTTTAAAAGGAAATAAAGCTGTTGTTAAACTTCTTAATAATTGTAATATCGAAGTCGTAACTCCTAATTTTAGCTGTTGCGGAATACCGTTTTATGTAAGAGGCGATTTTGAAACTTTTGCAGCTTCTAAGCAGAATTTTGCAGATAAAATTAAACAATTTCAAATTGATGAAATTGTGACGACTTGTGCAAGTTGTGAAAAAACTATTAAAGAGTTTTCTGACACAATCGTTGTAAGAAATATTTTTAGATATTTAAGGGAAAAAAATTTAAGATTAAAATTGAAAAAGCCTGTAAGAGTAACATTCCATAAACCATGTAATCTCGATAATTTTGAAGATATAAGATGGATTTTAGAAAATACTGAAAATCTGGAATATACAGAAATGAAAGATTTTGATGAATGCTGTGGGTTGAATGGAATCACAAAATTTAAAGAGTATAGTATCTTATCAAAAATTTTTATAAAAAAACACAATAATATTAAAAATAGTGGTTCAAAAATTGTTCTAACATCTTGTTTAGGATGCGAAGTTGCTTTACGTTTGTATTCATTTGGAAAATATAAAGTTCAAGATTTGACAGAATTTTTAATTGAAAACATTTGTTAAAATTGCTAAAAACATCGAATTTATGTTATAATACCTATAATTAAATTATGAGGGAGAAATATGAATAAAAATCAATCAGTTGGTATGTACGTTATTCTGGGGATTATGATTTTAGCATTTATTTCAATGCTGTTTTCTGGGCCAACTTCTAGCACAGAAGAACTTTCATATACAAACTTTTTACAAAAAGTTGAAAATAACGAAATAAAAAGTGTTGATATGGGAAAAGACATGTTAATTGCTTTGCCTGTAAAACAACCTGAAGCAAAGAAAAGCGCATCAAATCCGATTTATGGTGATGTAAGACCTCCAAAATTGCAATATAAAGTTGTTCTTCCTGAAAATTCAGATGTATTAAATAAATTAGAAAATAATAATGTTGAAATTAGCGCAAAGAAGGCTGATTCAGGTTCTGCTTTCGGTTTAGGTTCTTCTTTAATAACTATTTTGCTTGTTCTAGGTTTTATTATGCTAATTATTAAATCCATTCAAGCTGGCGGAGCGCAAGCGATGTCTTTTGGAAAAAGCAGAGCCAAAATGCTTATGGATAGTAAAGTTAAGACAACATTTAAAGATGTTGCAGGTATTGATGAAGAAAGAAAAGAACTTGAAGAAATTGTTGATTTCTTGAAGCATTCAGATAAGTATGTTAAATTAGGCGCAAAAATTCCTAAAGGTGTTCTTCTTGTAGGTTCTCCAGGTACAGGTAAAACACTTATGGCAAAAGCTGTAGCAGGTGAAGCTAGCGTTCCGTTCTTTTCAATAAGCGGTTCTGATTTCGTTGAAATGTTTGTAGGTGTTGGTGCTTCTCGTGTTAGAGATTTGTTTGAACAAGCAAAAAAACATCAACCTTGTATCGTGTTTATTGATGAAATTGATGCCGTTGGTCGTCAAAGAGGTGCCGGCATGGGTGGCGGTCATGATGAAAGAGAACAAACTCTTAACCAATTGCTTGTTGAGATGGACGGTTTTGACGAAAATACCAATATAATTATTTTGGCTGCGACGAACAGACCTGATATTTTGGATAACGCACTACTTAGACCTGGTAGATTTGATAGACAAATTGTTATTAACAAACCGGACGTTTTAGGTAGAGAACAAATTTTGAATGTTCATGCAAAAAACAAACCATTGTCAAAAGAAGTGGATTTAAAAACACTTGCAAAGCGTACTCCAGGGTTTACGGGTGCAGACCTTTCAAACTTGTTAAACGAAGCTGCACTTCTTGCTGCACGTCATGATAAGTCAGAAATTGAAATGCCTGATTTAGAGGAAGCTATTGATAAAGTTATGGCAGGCCCTGAAAAGAAAAGTAGAATTATTTCTGACGAAGAAAAAGAAAATACGGCTTACCATGAAGTTGGACACGCACTTCTTGCAAAATTGCTTAAAGATTGTGATCCGTTGCATAAAGTTTCGATTATTCCGCGTGGAATGGCATTAGGTATTACTTTGACATTACCTGAAAAAGATCATTTGACTATGCGCAAGAACCAATTGTTGGATAGAATTGCAATGATTCTTGGCGGCCGTGTTGCGGAAGAATTAATTTATGGTAAGGATAATATTACAACAGGCGCATCAAACGATTTAGAAAAAGTTTCAAATTTAGCCAGGAGTATGGTTACCACTTACGGTATGAGCGAAAAAATGGGCAATTTAGCTTACGGTAAAGACCAAGAACATATTTTTATGGGCAGAAACTTTGGCAATACAAGAGATTTTTCAGAAGAAATTGCTGCTGATATCGACAAAGAAGTTAAGAAAATTGTTGATGCTCAATACGAACACGCAAAAAATCTTTTGAGTGAAAATAGAGATATGTTGGAATACATCGCTCATAATTTGCTTGAAAAAGAAACTTTGGACGAAAAAGAATTTGAAGCGTTGATGAATGAAGTTAAAGAGCAAAGGGAAAAAGGTCAATAGGTGAATGAGTGAATAAGTTCATTTTAGATATTATCAATGATTAACGCGTTTTTTCTTGAATGTATTTAATACGAACTTATTCACCTATTCACTTATTCACTTTCTCCAATACCTCAAAAACGAAAGGATAAATAAATGGACAGAGAAGAGCTAATATTCAACGAATATAAAACATATTGCGAACAAAAAGAGAATTTTATTGATAGAAACTTTAGAACGAATAAGTTTTATATGACAGCAGTTGTTGTTTTGATTTTTGCAATGATTTATACAGGTAATGTTGTTTTCTTAAGCAAAATCAGTGCAACTTTAGTATTCGCAGTATTTGGAATTTCAGTAAGCGCTTTATGGTGGATGAACGTTGATTCATACAACACTTTGATTAAGGTTAAGTACGCTAACGTTATTGAAAAAATCGAAGAAAAATTTCCAGTAAAACCTTTTACAGACGAATATAAAGGAATTGAAGAATTTAGAAACAACAAAGTGTTTATGTTTTCTGATATTCAAAAATTAATCGCCTCAGTCGCAGCTTTGTTCTTTTTTGCAGTATGCGTAAGCGAAATTACACCAATCGTAATTAAATTATTTGCAAAATTAGTTGATGCGGTTGTGAAGTTTAAGAGTTGCGGAATATAGTTTAAAAGTCAATAAGTGAATAGGTGAATGAGTGAATAAGTTCGTATTAATTTTCTTTTTATAAAATGCGCTAATATAAAATAGTAGGTTGGGCTTTCAGCCCAACAATAATATTCAAAGTTTAACGCAATTTTTAATCAACAATAACTAATACGAACTTATTCACCTATTCACCTATTGACTCAAAAGGAAATTAATTATGAGTAAAAACAAAGAATACAGAATGGCACTTAATTGGAACTATGTTATAGTTTCGCTTGTAGTGCTTGTAATATTAACGCTTATGATTTTGTATATGCCAAATTTACGCGAAATTGATATGAATATTCTTCATTCAATTCGTTTGGCGCTTTCGCCTTATCCGATTTCTTATGCGCAAGTTATATCAGAATTCGGACGCGCAAATCATATGTTGTGGCCTCAAATTGCGGCAGGTAGCGTTTTAATATCAGAAAAAAGATATATGAAGTGTTTTCTTTTGATATTCTTTACTCAAGCTTCATTTGTTGTAACGGATTTCTTTAAAGATTTTGTATGCAGAGAACGCCCAGGAATTATGTGCTATTCAGGCTTTAGTTTTCCTTCAGGTCATTCTTCTACAACAATGTGTTTTTACGGAATTTTAATTTATTTAGTTTTGCATTATGCAAAATCAGATTTCTGGAGATATTTCCTAACTTCTCTGTTTGGAATCTTTATTTTCTTGGTTTGCCTATCAAGATTGTGGTTAGGAGTTCATTTCCTAACAGATATAATTGCAGGATTATTTTTAGGTTTTATGCTTGTGAATTTGTATATTATCGTTTCAAAAGCAATGAGTAAATAGTTGAATTATCCGGCAAATTGAAGTTTCCCATCAATTACTTTCCACTTGTCAGTAAGTCTGAATACTCTAAAAGTACCGTGCTCACCTTTACCGGCATTTTTACTGCTGTTAAAAACACCCCAGTCTAGGTTATCGGTCTCGTCTGCATAAGCTTGACCGTTACCGTTTGTAATTGAAATATGTCCCGGTTCGTTACTAAAGTTTTTATCCGGTATCCAAACTGCAATATATCCGGCTGGAAGATTTGGCAAATCTGTACTGTTTATTTGACGAGCAACACTTCCGGTTTGAACATATTTTACTTCTTCAAACATATCCGGATGACGTTCAAACCAACCAACGGTTGCTTTTGGAGTACCTTCGACCAAGTCTGTAGCTTCAGCAGCTGAAATTCCTGCATTAAGCATTGCTTTTCTAAAACCGGTCATGCAATATCCTGCAGAATTCATTTCTTCTACTACGCTTTGTGCCGATTTTGCTAATACAACTGATGCTTGTGATGTATTAGTTGTATTAATTCCTTGGTCATGAACTTTACCATCAAAACCTCTTCTTATTGTATTGTCAGGAAGCGTCATTTTATTGTTCATAGGAGTTTTTAATAGATTTTTAGCTGGAACATTATTTAAAGATATTTTAGGTGACTTTGATGCAAGATATTCTTTCTTAAATGCAAATTCAGCATCTCGAATTGTTTGCATGTATTTATTGCGCATAATATTTGCTTCTGTCTGATTAACTCCGTCTGAAAAATCAATATTATTATCTTTTATTTGTTGTTTTAGTTTTGCAACATGACTTAACATCATATCAACATCTTTTTGTGTTAAAGAATCTGCTTCTTTTGCGGTTAAACCGAATTCAAAACCGATTTCTCCATGTTCAACCGCAAGTAATAGCAATTTTTTAGAATTATCATCAATTTTAGCATTTTTGTTTAAACTTGTTCTTAAAACCTGTAATTCATCGCTTTGATCTTTTAAATTTGTATAATTATACATTTTTGGCATAAAAGCAACTGAACCGATTGGACCGTTGTTATCCATTGAGGTAAAGTTTTGAATAGTTTGTTTATCTTTAGCTTTTTTAATCGCCGAATCTCTTAGCACTTGATTTTCATTTATTTGATATTTTGTAGAAAATTTATGTATATTTCTCGTGTATTCTAAAGCTTCCGGCTCCATGGTGCCATCTTTAATCGCTGCCATTCTTCCATTCCACATGTAACATAAAGCATCTTCATCTGTAGCCTTGTTAATAAAAGATTTAGTATTATATGTTTTTGTTAAATGACCATTTTTCATTTCCCAGCCATCAACAGTTACAACAGCACCATTTGCTGCTTCAATACCATTTTGGTATTTAGAATTGCCTTTTAAGATTCTATTATTTTGAGCAAGAACGACTATTGTTGCCATTGCAGCGTTAGTCATATTATACAAGTCAGTACCTTCTTTTAAGCCTAGTTTCGAAAACTTATCAGCAATCCATTCATCTTTTTTCTGCATTTCAAATTTAATTTGTGTTGGCCCATAAGACCAAGCTTTATATTTTGTATCAGGAAGTACATTACCAGCTTGATATTTACCCATTCTGTACATACCACCATTGTTCCCGAAATTAGTTTCTTGTTCCGCAATTGCCATAGCAAGTCTGGCAAATTTATTATAAGTATCATTATCTATGCCTAACATGGACATTAATCTTGCTTTATTTTCTTCTAATGCTTTTGCAAATTTTTTGGCATTTTCACTAGCATTGTTAGGAAGTGATATTGTCATTGGTATAGGATCGGTAATTTTAGTTTCTTGAGATTTTTGCGTAGAGCCTGCTTTTACCAATTCTCTTACTCTGCCGCGTTTAGAGTCTTGATATTCGCGAACAACTTTTCCGTCATCATATGTATATGTAGCTTCAATAACTTCTCCCTTATTATTTCTCTTTTGTAAAATTTTAATTACACCAGCATCTTTATAAATCGGAGAATTAATTTTTTCTTGAGGAGTTGCATTTTTATCAACTGCAGTATTTGGTTTGGTATCATAATCTTGCATTGCAGAACGAACTCTTGCTGCAGCCGTGTTTATCCATTTTTCTAGTTCTTCAATATCTTTAATTTTATCAAAGTCACCATGATAAATTCCAGTAAGCCCTAATTCTTTTGCTTTTTTTACTAATGGTTTGCATATATAAATTTTAACGGTATCAATGTCAAATATCATATCAATAACATTTGCTAATGATTTTTTATTTTTATTTGTTGCAGAATTCTTAAACTCAGATACAACAAAAGCGACATTATCACTATTAATTTTATTTAAGATATTTTGTGCTTCTTCTTTTTTTTCTTTATAATATGAAACTGGATTACTTGTTATTAATTCAATTGTATCTATTTTTAGTATTTTATTTTGTAATTCTGATGCTAATTTTCTGGCATTAGCTTGTATTGTTTTTGTACTATCTTGCTTTACAATACGTTTCCCAATATTAGAAATTGCTGAATTGTTTTGTTTTTCAGCTGCATAAATTTTTGCTTGCGCATTTTCAATCCATTCAAGTAGTTCTTTAGACTTATTGCTAGGGATATTCATATAATCACCATAATATACTCCAGCAATATTTAGTTCTTGAGCTCTTTTAGCTAAATGCCAGCAAATATTGTCTTTTACTCCTTTCAAATATTTATCACCGTTATTAATCATGTCTTTAGCAAGATTTCTGCCGGTTGTATGATTATATTGTGCTAATACCAAAGCTACATTTTTGCTATTAATAGATTTTAGTGCTTTGTTGTTTTTTGTAGGAGTATTTCTTAATTGATTCGTTATGTTAATAGCTTCTTGTTGAAGCCTTTTTGCAGTGCTTTCATCTCGCCTTTGAGTAGTAGAAGTTATTGTTGTTTCTTCCGATATAGATTTAGTACGTGATTTTTCTTTTCTTTTTGTTTGCCAATTATTATCAAGTGCTTCGCTTGTTTCTACATATTCTCCTGAATACTTTAATGCTTCAATTTTAGCACTAAAATCTCCGTCTAAAGTCAACATATCACCAACATTAAATCCATATTTGTGATACATTCCATCTTTAATCGCAGCAGCTTTAATTTTTGTAGAAAATACTCGGGCTGCATCACCGGTAAATCCTAATTTTTCAGCAATAATCTCAGGAGTATCGCCAGCTTGTACAATATAAGTT
>CAKVJE010000067.1 GCA_934754735.1 uncultured Candidatus Melainabacteria bacterium | reverse complement strand
GCGCACCTATAACTAGAGAAGGGATTATTTTCTAAATAGTTAATAAAACCCTCTCCCTGACCCTCCCCCGAGGGAGGGGATGATGTGGAATACGTACAAAGAAAAGAATATATATTAATGACATCGAAACAAGCAAGTCCCACTCCCCTCTCCTTTTTTCAATTCTACATGGAGAGGGTGCCGAAGGCGGGAGAGGGTGTTATATTCTTTTAGTTTAATCAGTAGAGTAGGGTGCGCACACTTGCGCACCTATAACTAGAGAAGGGATTATTTTCTAAATAGTTAATAAAACCCTCTCCCTGACCCTCCCCCGAGGGAGGCATTACTGTCCAAATAAAATTTATCTGCAATTTGTTAAGTGTAGTCGTAATATGTTTTTTTCGTAAAATTTGTATAGTACAGACTTAAAATAATAGTTCATAAAAAGCTGGATTCTTCGTTTTACAATACACTTCCAAACTTGTAGTTATGCCTATAAGTTGGGAAGTGTGGTGCAAAACAGTTTCTCAGAATGACTGGGCGTGAAACTATCGGCTTGGCGTCATTTTGAGGTGCGATTAGCACCGAGAAATCCAGCCTTTTGATAACTATTTTATTGTATCAAAATTTTATTTGGACAGTAATGCGAGGGAGGGAATGTGCTAAAGACGTTCAAACAAGCAAGTCCCACTCCCCTCTCCTTTTTTCAATTCTACATGGAGAGGGAAACGAGAAGGCGGGAGAGGGTATTATTAACAATAATCCCTCATGTGGTAACTACTAATAAATTCTACTTTATGTTAAAATCCGTTTATGAATAAAATTAACGGACTTGCAAAAAATGAATTAACCCTTATTGACAATGAGCTTTCTAATCTTTTTACCAATTCCAACAATATTTATAAAGAATTAAAAAATTTCCTTGAAACTCCCACAAAACGTATTCGTTCACTAATTACTATTCTTTATCTAAAAGCTTATGGAATTAATCCTAATATAAATTTATTAGTAGTAGGAGAACTTATACATAACGCTTCTTTGTTACACGATGATGTTTTAGACAACGCAAAAACAAGACGTAATAATCCGACTCTTTGGACTAAATTCAATCCACACATATCAATTTTATCCGGAGATTTTCTACTATCTTTAGCAACAGAAAGATTGATTAAAATTGAAAATTGGAAAATTTTGGCAAAGTTCCAAAATTGCATAAAAAAAATGAGCGAAGCAGAAATTTTGCAATATAGTTTAAGAAATAAAATTCCTACTAAAGAACAATATTTAGAAATAATAGAAGGCAAAACAACGGAATTATTTGTTGCAATTTTAGAAAGTTCTTGTCTGGAGGTGAAATTTCAACAAGCTCAAGCATCAGATTTTGCAAGAAATTTTGGCTTGTTATTTCAATTAAAAAACGACTTAGAAAAACAGTCAGCAAGTGCGGATTTAGAAAATAAAATTTATACACTTAAAGACATTATAGGTATTGAAAAAACAAAGGTTTTAATGGATAATTATCAAGAAGAGATACTAAAAGAGATTAAGGAGCTTCCTCAAAACATTTATTCAAAGGGGTTAGAGGATTTATTGGGTAAATTATGATAGATAAAGATAAATTTAAAGCAAATCTAAAAGAAACTGTTGATACAATTGTTTTTGTAGTAATTGCAGTCATTCTAATAAGATTTTTTATAGCAGAACTAAGATGGATTCCTTCTGGTTCTATGAAACCAACTCTTGTTGAAGGCGACAGGATTGTAGTTGAAAAACTTACAAAATTTCCAAACTTAATCAAGACGCATCATTTTGAAAACACACCAAAACGCGGTGATATCATGATTTTTTACCCGCCGTTTGTAAAATTGCAAACGACTCCTTGGGCTGTGTTTAGTCGCTTAACCGGATTTTTCTGCAAAGATATTGCATATATTAAGCGCGTAGTAGGACTTCCAGGTGAAAAATTAGAAATAAAACAAGGCTCTAATGGAGCATACAAAGTTTACATCAATGATAAGCCTTTACAAGAAGATTATATTATGAGCGAATACGATTTCCACAAATGTAAAGCTGACATGTTCTGTGGCCCGCTTATAATTCCGGAAGGTCAATATTTCATGATGGGAGATAACAGAGGAAACTCAATGGATAGCCGTTTTTGGGGCACACTACCGAAAGAAAGATTTATTGGTCGCGCAGTTTTCTTATTCTGGCCATTAACTCATCTTAAGGGATTATAGTTATACTGTATATAATTATTCCTAGATTCGTTTTCTTATTGTTTATAATAATTTTAACAAAATGACAATAGTTAATAAACGGCTGGATTCTTCGGTTCTAATCGAACCTCAGAATGACATAAAACGGGTAGTTACACACCTTATCATTCAAGATTATAAGAGAATACTTTTTGAGGAAAGAATGCTAACTAATACTTATTAGAAAGCTTCATTGCCTTATAAAGTTCAAATACACTTATCAAGAAGAATAGTCCAAAAACAGCCAAATAAGATTTATTTGTGTAAACCAAAACTTCACCAACTTTTTGAGGTTCAAAAAGATTCAAAAGAAATCCCATTGCAGTACCCAAAAGTCCAACCATCGTAAAGAAGCAGAAATTCATAATACTAACAGCCGTCCCTGATACCATTTTTCGATTTGTTAAGTGTAAAACAGGAACTAACAACGATGTCAAGCTTGCATTTCCAGCTAAAATAAAGAATATTACTGCAATTAAACTTGTTCTGATATTAAATATCAAACACAAACAAATTATTAAAAGCGAAACAAATGTAATAATAGAAGCGTTTTTTAAAAAAACAACTCTATGATTGTGACATATTTTACAAACAGAAGCATTAATTATATTAAAAGCAGCCGCTATTATTGCCATTATTGAAAGTATAATCGCAGACTTTGCAGTCGGCATTCCGCAAAAATCCTCAAGGAATTTTTTACCTATAATCGCCTGTATTGCATAAGAAATCCCGAAATTACAGCACGCAAAACTAAATAAATTACGATTGTGTTTTTTATGCAAAACCAATCTAAACGGCAAAGTTCTTAATTTAACATTCCGATTGATTTCAGGATACTTAACTTTCGGCGATAAAAGTATAAATAGTAAAACACCTGCTAAAATAATCAACGCTAAAATGACTAAAATCATCCGCCAGTTAATATACTTCATCATGAATACAAATGGAGCATTCGCCGCAATTCCACCGCAATATCCGATACAAAGCATTACTGAAATTGCAATTCCAAAGTTTTTATCCGAATAAAATTCTCTAAGTTCCCTAATTAAACTCAAATAAAAACAGCTTCCGCCAATACCAACCAACACACGCGAAAAATACATTAAGGGCAAATTAGTTGAAATCGGGAATAGTAAAGCACCAATTCCAAGGATAATTCCGCCGGTTAGCATTACGCGCAAACCACCGAATCTATCAACTAAAACACCTATAATCAATTGATTAATCGCATAAAGGTACATAAAAATCGCACCAAAAGCCGTAATATAAGGAGCACTTACAGACAATTCCTGTTGAAGCAAATCAAAAACTGCACCAGGGATTGCTATTCTTTGAAAATTTGCAAAGAAATAGAACAACGCCCCTAGCGAAATTAGTGTAAATAATATCCCCTTATTGTTTTTCATACTCCCAAGTCAATCTAGTTATTAGCTGAAGTAACAACTTTATCAATCAAACCGTATTCGCATGCTTCAGCTGCTGACAAGTAGTGATCTCTTTCGCAATCTTCTTTAACCTTGTCAAATGGTTGACCTGAATTTTCAGCCATAATACCAATTAACATGTCTTTCATTCTCAAAATTTCTTTAGCTTCAAGTTCAATATCTGTAGCTTGACCTTTTGCACCGCCTAAAGGTTGGTGAATCATAATTCTTGCACTTGGAAGAGCCATTCTCTTACCTTTAGCACCAGCTGATAGTAAGAACGCACCCATTGACGCAGCTTCACCTAAACAAATAGTTTGAACATCAGCTTTAATAAGATTCATAGTATCATAAATTGCCATGCCGGCAGTAATAACACCACCCGGAGAGTTGATATAAAGCATAATATCTTTTTCAGGATTTTCGCTATCTAATAGTAAAAGTTGGGCTACAACAGAATTTGCAACTTCATCATCAATTTCTGTACCTAAGAAAATAATTCTTTCTCTTAATAATCTTGAAAAAATATCAAAAGACTTCTCTCCTCTTGAAGAAGATTCAATTACTGTAGGTACGTAACTTAAAATCTTTTTATAATCAGTTGTTTCTGTTGTCATATTTCTCTCCTTATATTTATTGTTAAGATAATTTTACAATAAAATCGAAGCATGGGCAACAAGTAAATTCTTAATATTAAATCATCATACTAAAATTTGAATTGTTACGTTTTTTTAATCTCTTGTTTTTGTCTTGGTCATTAAAAAATTTACTTCCACAAATTGCACCAGCCATCACAATTATAGATTCAGTTAAAATATCGTTCTTACTGTTATTACCGAGTGTTAATGCTGCACCTAGAACTCCGGCAGTAATCCCCCCTATCAATGTTCCTTTTAAACTTTTAAAACTCGGTTCATTGGATTGTCGTTTTTTACTTTGTATTGAACTTTTATTAACTGCTGCATTAACAGGAGATACTAACATCTAAACACCTCAAATTATTACTAAACTCTATCTTTTTTTTACAGAAAAGTCAAGAGTTACTAAATCTATTTACCAGAACTAATTTCACCATCTGTTAAATCTAAATCTTTAAATGCGTCTTCTAAGTATTTAAATTTAAATTCTGCATTGTTGTTCTTAGTATAATCTTCAAGATAATAATTTTTAGAAGTATCAATAACTTTATCCAAATCCCTGAATGAAGATTTGCGTTTCGCCATAGTTTCAGCTAATTTCTCCAGATTTTTGTCATTTCCACCAATAAATGATTTTCCACCATCCATTTTTTCCAGATTAGCTTTCAGAGCTTCGTATAAGCAATCTTTTTCCGGATAATCGACTCCAATGATATTTTTAAACCTACTCATTGCTGCACCGTCTAAACCATTATTTTTAGGAGAAATATTAGTTGTACCTATAATTGTCACATTTGGCGCTTTTTCTGCGATTTCATCTATATAATTCAAGAAAACAGAGCGTTCTTCTAGTTTAAATAAAGAATTGCCAGAACCACCTTTTCTCAAAGATTCCGCTGGAATTACCAATGCATCAATTTCATTAAACACTACTACAAATTTTTTATCTTTAGCCATTTGCGATTTAGCGAGAATATCTTCAAAAATGCTCGTTAGTTGTTCCAAATGCCGACCAGCCCAAGTCGAATTTATTTCTGAATATTTTATCTCAGCGTATTCCGCATCTAGACTCTTTGCATATATCTTTGCAAAATATGATTTTCCGGTTCCGGGAGGCCCATATAGTAATAATTTATTCGCCGGTTTAGGAGTACCAACCTTTTTTATATCTTCAGGTTTTACTTTGGAATAGTTTACTTGTGCTTGCAAAAAACTTCTAAGTTTTTTATTTATACTTTTACAACTATCTAAAGTTGGAATGTTAGCATTACTTTTTAAACTTTCAAATTCTCTCGCCATACCTGTCCAGATTTTAGAGGATGTACTTTTTGTACTACTACTTCTATTTAGTAATGCACCAGTAATAATCAGTGAGCCAAACAAGACTGCCAACTCTCCACACAAAAGTAATTTATTTCGTTTTTCATTTTGTTTTTGGGTTGTTTTCATAAAATCATAAAATTCTGCATCGTTTATATATGCAGAATTATAGATAGGAGTTTTTTCTACAGTTGATACTGTAGTACTTCTATTGTTATGAAAAACATTATAATTTGGTTGACTTGTAATAGGTAAAATCATTTTCACATTCCTACTTACCTTTATTATTTTCTTCCGCCTTATCTCCTGCGTCTCCACCAAGTTTTGCACCAATACCGGCAGCAACAATCGGAGCAAATGGAATACCAATACCTGAAGCGGTTAGAAGCGTTACTCCTACTCCAGCAGCTAACACACCAAGAACAGAGCCTATTGCACGTCCCTTTTCACCTTTAAAATTTGGGGTTTGAACAGGTTGTTCGTTTTGTCTTTTTACTCTAGTAATTCTTCTGCAATTTACATTGCTAATCGGGTTAATTCTCATACACATAATCCTTATAAATCTACTTCCGGATATAATTGTACTAAATCATAAACAATTTACTATTAGCTAAATGGCTACTTTTTTAAAGCATTTTCTAAAGCTTTTTCAAGAACCTCAATTTTAGATTCCAAAACTTTCACTCTGGAAGAAGCCTCTGTCGATGAAATTGATTCTTTTTCTAGCTCTCTTTTATACGAATTTAATTTCTCATTCTTGACATTCATTTTAAGTGTCATTAAAAATATAGCAAGAGCAAAACCGGATAAGAACATTGTAACCATTGGAATATGTCCTGTTTGGTTCAAGAATGTGTAACCTGCACAAGCAATTGTAATTATTGATAAAATTATTAAAAAAATATTTTTCATAAATAAAACTCCTTATAGAAAACATTGTACAATAAAATCTGAGTTTATGCTAAACTATTAACTACAGAAACGAAAATCCAACGGAATAAATAGATGGGTGATGAAGATAAACAGTTTGATGCCACCCCCCAAAAGCTTGAGAGAGCAAGAAAAGAAGGGCAGGTAGTTAAATCAAAAGACGTGTCAACCGCATTGTCTTTACTTGTTATGTTTTCATTCATAAATATGCTTGCTCCGATTATTTGGAAACTTATCGTAGGGTTGTTTAAAACTCTGTATGAGCAGATTCCAAACCAACATATAGAAAACATAGGTTTAACCTACATGTTGACAGTTACCCTGATTCCAACAGTTGTAATCATTGGCGCTATTCTATTTGTTGCAGCGTTTGTTGCAATATTAGGTGATTTTATACAAGTAGGTCCGCTTGTTGCAACAGCACCACTAGTTCCAAAATTAGATAAATTAAACCCGACAAAATATTTTAAAAATTTATTCCAAGTAAAAACATTGTTTGAACTTTTCAAAAACATCGTTAAAGTATTTATTTTAGGTCTTGTTGGTTGGACGGTTTATCGTGCACATTTAGAAAGTATTTTAATGCTCGCTGTAATTGACAACCATTTTGCAGTAATGATTGAATTCGGTAAATTAATTGTAGAATTTATTTATAAAGCCTGCATTGCCTTCCTAATTATTGCTGCAGCAGACTATGGGATGACAAAATGGAAATTCTTAAAAGACCAAAAAATGTCATTCAAAGAAATTAAAGATGAGTACAAAAACTCAGAAGGTGATCCGCACGTAAAAGCAGCTCTTCGTCAAAGACGTATGCAAATGTTACAACAAGGTGCGATGGATTCTGTACCGGACGCTGATTTTGTTGTAAGAAACCCGACCCACGTAGCTTGCGCATTAAAGTATGATTCAGAAACAATGCAATCTCCAACTCTAACTGCAAAGGGAACTGAACTTATTGCTAAAAAAATTATTGATATAGCTCAGAAACACAATGTTCCTGTAATTGATAACGCGCCTGTCGCAAGAGCCTTATTTAGAATGGTCGATATCAACCAGCAAATTCCACCGGAATTATACAAAGCTGTAGCCGAAATTCTATTATTTGTTTACGGGCTTAAAAACAAGCAGTAAAAGCAATAAGGAATACCAACTAGGTTTGCAAAAGTCGTTCCTGAACACATTTTCTGTAAATATATTATCACAAAGCTTCTGTTAAATTAAAGTTTTCATCATTCACTTCTCTTAAAAAATTCGTCCAGCTATTATAATATTCAGCTAAAGCTTGCGTATAACCAATAATAATTGATTTATAAGACTGTTTCATTACGATTAGCGAAGTGATATCAGATTCTCCTGCTTCATAACTCTTTTTTGAAGTCTCAATCAGTTCTTCAGAACCGGTAACAATTTTGGACTCATAATGATTAAGATTATCTGCTGCTGTTAAAAATCTGTCATAAGCGGCTTTCACATCCTTTAGTGCTTTATTTTGCACCGATTCATTTTTCAATTCGGCTTGTTTTAACTTTAATGTTGCATTTTGAATTTCTGGAGAGTAATTATAAAATAGTGGAATATTCACCAAACTTCCACCTACATAAGCACCATTATTAAAATTACCGCTATCAGAATAAGCTCCGGGTTTATAGGCATAACCACCGGATATCTGAAAATCCGGAATTCTTTGGCGAGCAACAACTGTAAGATTCTTTTCTGCTATATCTATTTCTTGTTTGCTTATTTTTATATCATATCGATTTTCAAGAGCGCGTTGTTTAATTTCTGAGAAATCCGGAAATTTATAATCAGGTGCCGGAGTCAACATCTCTTCAAAATTATTTTCTTCTAAAAAAATCTTGTCCATACTGTCATAAACTATATTATTTGGATCATTTATAACCTTATTGAAATTTGCTAATGCGTTTTTTACATGCACATTAGCTGTATTAACTTGTGTAATCATTTGATTAAGCGCAATTTCCGCTTGGATAACATCAATTTGCGGTGTTGAATGAGCTTTAACTCTCGCTTTTGCAATTTTCAGCAATTCTTCCTGTAATTCTTCTTGTTGTTCAAGTGTAAAAAGAATGGATTTTGTTGCGACTAAATTTATATATGCCTCACGCACATCCATTTTCAAATCAAATGTTGTATAATCAAATTCTTTTTCTGAAAGCTTTAAATTCGATTCTGCAAGTTTTTTTCTAGCATTACGTTTTGCAATTTCGATTTCTTGAGTTGCACCAAGTTGACGAGGTTCGGTTCTTCCTGATGCGCCCATAAAATAATACGCATCAAAAGACGGATTTTGAAGCCTGTTAGCAGATTTAATATTATTTTTAGCGATATTTAGTTCAATTTGTGCAACCTGTAAATCAATATTGTTCTTCAAAGCCGCATTAATAGCTTCATTCAAATAAACTTTTCTAACATCTTCTATCCCAAATGAAGTATTTATAAAACAGAATAATGCAATAATTGTGATAAAAAATTTCTTCAAACTCTTCATGATTATGATTATAACATGAAGCTATAAAAAATAAGGGCGCGACAGAATGTCGCGCCCTTACTATATTTAAAAATAAAACTTATGCTCTATCTTTAATTTCTTTTTCTATATTAGCAATAAATTCATCAACTGAAACGGTACCAACTTGACCTACGCCACGTTTTCTTACAGCTACAGCGTTTGCTTCAATTTCCTTATCACCGATTACACAAACGTAAGGAATTTTCTTGTCTTGCAATGATTCTCTGATTTTGTAGTTCATTGATTCAGATCTGTCATCAAGTTTTACTCTTATACCTGCTTCACGCATTTTCTTGTAAACTTGTTCTGCAAAATCTGCGTGTTTTTCGTTTGAAATAGGAACAATTGCAACTTGAGTTGGTGCTAACCAAGTTGGGAAAGCGCCTGCATAGTGTTCAATCAAAATACCGTGGAATCTTTCCATAGAACCGAAAATTACTCTGTGAAGCATTACAGGAGTTTTCATACTGCCGTCTTTATCTTGATACTTGATATCAAATCTTTCAGGAAGGTTGAAGTCAAGCTGAATTGTAGCACATTGCCAAGTTCTGCCAAGAGCATCTTTAACCTTAAAGTCGATTTTCGGACCGTAGAATGCGCCATCACCTTCGTTGATATCGTATTTCATTCCACGTTTATCCATAGCTTCTTTTAAACCGGCTTCAGCTAATTCCCAGTTTTTCAAGTCGCCAACATAGCTTTCAGGACGAGTTGAAAGTTCAACTTCAAAACCCATTTTAAAGATTTTCATTGTATCAGCAACAAAATCGATGATTTGGTTAATTTCGTCAACCAATTGTTCCGGCGTACAGAAAATGTGAGCATCGTCTTGAGTAAAGCCCTGAACACGAGTTAAACCTGACAAAGCACCTGATTTTTCTTTTCTATAAACTGTACCTAATTCAGCCATTCTTAATGGTAATGAACGGTATGAATGTCTGTTTGCTTGATAAATCAAGATGTGGAA
>CAKVJE010000066.1 GCA_934754735.1 uncultured Candidatus Melainabacteria bacterium | reverse complement strand
TCGGTATCTTCTCCTAGTTTTTAAATTATTGAAAATTTCCCTTTTTAATCCCTTTTTCCCTTTTCCGCTTGAGCCTCAAAAACTCAAGCTTTTTTTTACAACATATGGTCGGATGACAAAAGCAAGATTATTAGATTAATCTCCTACATCCAATTAAACGCATTTTCTTCCCTCTCCTTTTTCAATTCTACATGGAGAGGGTGCCGGAGGCGGGAGAGGGTATTATTAAAAATATTTGGATAAAAAATGTGAAACATTCACTGTGTCGATTACAAAAATGAAATTTTTCAAAGTAGTATTCTGTATTTTTACATGTTACAATTTAGTTTATGAAAATTTTAGGCATAGACCCTGGAATAGCAATTGTTGGCTACGGGTTAATTGAAGTAAGTAACGATAATATTGAGCTTTTGACGTCTGGTTCAATTCAGACCGATAAAAATATGTCGGATTCTAAAAGATTATTAGAAATTTATAATGATTTAACAACTGTAGTAACAAAATATCAGCCGGATTGTGCGTCCGTCGAAGAACTTTTTTTCTTTAAGAATCAGAAAACCGTAATTCCGGTTGCAGAATCTCGTGGAGTAATTTTAACGGTCTTAGAAAAATGTAATATTCCAATATATGGTTATACTCCGATGGTAGTAAAACAGGTTTTAACTGGTTATGGTAGAGCTGAAAAAAAAGAAGTAGAGCAAATGGTTAAAATCGCACTAGGGACAGAAAAATTACCAAAATTAGATGATACAGTTGATGCGATTGCAATTGCAATATGTCATTCGCGCTCAATCAGATAAAATTTACTAGCAAAAAATATTTTTAGAAGTTTTAATAATAGTATGAAAATACTACCTATAACAAATAATTTTAATATTAAATCTATAAATTTTAAGGCTAAAGAATCTGATTATGTTTTTAAAACGCCTCAAAAAGATGAATTTGTAAGAAGTACTGATTCACTTGATATTGCAAGATTAAAAGCTCTCAATATATCACACTTTCGTTTAATTGACTCTAACTCCGTAAGAGGAGTTACTTTAGCAAATCAAAAGAAACCCATTCTTACTGAATTAAAAGAGTGTGGAATTGATACTGTAATAGATTTGCGTGCAGAAGGCGGTAAAGATTCAAAATATGCTCAAGCTTGTGCCGAAAATGGGTTAGAATATATGAATTTTAAATTGAAAATCAATATGCCAATATTCAATGCTCCACTAGCTACAAAACTTTCAAGTGAAGAAAGAGCAAAACAAAACCATGAATTTATTGAAGGCTTACCAAAATTCTTTGAAAAAATGAATAATGGCAAATACTATATGGCTTGTCTTTTAGGCTTGCATCGTACAGATTTAGCAGTAACAATGAATTACCTTTTAAATCCCAAAGAACCTAAAACTCCACCAACATTAAGTCACATGTTTATAAAAGAAGAAACGAATTTTACTAATAAATATATTGGTGCAATGAAAAATCTTCTTAAGAATATAAGCGTTAAAGAAAAAGCTATTCTTGGTTTACCAGAAAATTTTCATCAAATATTTGACTCAAGAGTCTTGAAACTAAGACTGATGAATTGTGCGAAATAGTAGAATTGTTTACCAAACTGATAAATATCTTTCGCCACTATCAGGAATTATTGCGACAATTAAGTTATTTGGATATTTTTCTGCTAAAACTTTAGATGCACAAACATTTGCGCCGGCTGAAATTCCACAAAATACGCCGTGTTTTTTAGCTAGTTCAATTGCTTGAGCCTTCGCGTCTTCTCCTTTTACCGTTAAAACTCCGTCCAAATTATTGTCTTTGCAGATTTCAGGAATGAAGTTTGCACCAATGCCTTGAATAGCATGAGCCCCTGCCTTTCCTTCCGTAAATAGAGGACTTTCAGCAGGTTCTACTCCATAAACAATTGCTTCTGGAAAATATTTTTTTATGCCGGTTGCCGTTCCACCAGTACCGATGCCAGCTACAACTACAACTTCTCGGTCTTCAACCGCGTCTTTAATTTCCTGTGCAGTCTTTTCGTGCGCTTTTGGATTGTCAGGGTTCGCAAATTGCATAGGAATAAAACTATTAGGATAAGTTGCTTTCAATTCTTGAGCTTTTTCTACAGCACCCTGCATACCTTTTTCTTTAGGTGTTAGAACGAGTTCTGCGCCATAAGCGGCAATATTTTTGCGACGTTCAACAGACATGCTTTCAGGCATACAAATTATCAATTTTAATCCTAAAACTGCACAACACATTGCAAGTCCGATTCCTGTATTTCCGCTCGTTGGCTCAATTATAACAGTATCTTTATTAATTTCACCTCTATCCATTGCACCTTTTAACATTGAATAAGATGCTCTGTCTTTAATTGAGCTTGAAGGGTTGAAATATTCGAGTTTTAGACAAATGTTGTCATTGTATTTTACAAGTGGTGTATTGCCGATTAGTTCCAATACGTTATTGTATATCATTTCAAACCCTTCTTTCTTGTTTGTTATTGTTGGGCTGAAAGCCCAACCTACTTTTTTATTGGTTGTCGGTGGGAACCGCATACGCTATTCCCACCCTACGTTTGTAATGAAAAATGGAAAGTGGAAAATGGAAAATTATTTTAAATATACTTCTATTAAAATTCGTTAATTTAACGAGTTTTTATAATTGAAAATGTTAATACAATTTTCCACTTTCCATTTTCAATTTTCCATTCTCTATAGCGTTAATCTCGCGCAAGTTAAACCAATTTAGCAAACTTTCTCTTACCAGCCTGTAAAACAACATCCATTTGAGGTTTTACAACAAAGCCCATATCTGAGATTTTTTCGCCGTCAATTTTCACTCCGCCACCTTGGATTAAACGTTTTGCTTCACCTTTTGATTGAACAAAAGATAATTCAACCAACAAATCCAAAATGCTTTTTTCAGCTTCTATTTTAACGCTTTCAATATCATCCGGAATACCTTTATTTGATACAACATTGATAAAATCTTCCTGAGCCTTATCAGCGCCTTCTTTGCCGTGGTATTCTTTTGTAATCATGTGTGCTAAAGCCATCTTGATATCACGCGGATTAATCGAATTTGAAGCAATTTCTTCATCCATTTTTTCTAATTCTGACTGTGGAACATCAGTTAACAATGAATAATAACGGGTAATCAATGTGTCCGGAATACTCATCAATTTTCCGAACATATCTTTTGCGCTATCAGTAAGTGAAATACAATGTTCAGGATATGTTTTAGACATCTTAACTATACCGTCAGTACCTTCTAAAAGTGGCAACATCATTACTAATTGAGGGTATTTTTTGCCGTAAGCTGCTTGAATATCACGTCCTAAAAGCGTGTTAAATCTTTGGTCAGTTCCGCCCAATTCGATATCAGCATCGATAGCAACTGAATCGTAAGCTTGCATTAGTGGGTAGAAAAATTCGTGGATAGCAATTGGTTTGCCTTCTGCATATCTTTTTGCAAAATCGTCTCTTGTCATCATTTGAGCAACAGTAACTTTGCCTGCAAGTTGTAACATTTCTGTAAACGTTAATTTGTGAAGCCAATCAGCATTGTTTACAACTTCTGCTTGAGATATATCAATAACTTTTGACATTTGCGCAAAATAAGTTTTAGCGTTTTCTTCAACCTGTTCTTTTGTTAAAGCAGGTCTTGTTTCTGATTTGCCTGATGGGTCACCTATCATAGCAGTAGCACCGCCAACAAGAAGTACAATTTTATGTCCAAGCTTTTGAAATTCTTTTAATTTTCTCATAACAACCGTATGACCAAGGTGTAAATCAGGTCTTGTCGGATCCATACCTAATTTAATTCTTAGCGGAGTATTTGTATCTGCTGCGTGTTGAAGTTTTACAGCTAATTCTTCAATACCGCCGGGAAGCACTTCTGCATTTCTAGTTAATTGTTTCGCTTGTTCAATAAATTCTTGTCTAATGTCTACCATCTTTATATCCTCATATTATTTACAATTAATTTAAGGATACCAAAAATAAAGCAATGCGTAAACTATTAAAATGAACGTAAAAAGTTAACGACTTTTTGTAATTTTTCATCCATTGGAATCTCAAGTGCAATTATTTCTCCGTCAAACGGGTGCGGAAAATTAAGTTTGTAAGATTCCAAGACTTGTTCATCAGTTTTGATTTTCATTTTCCCAAAGCCGTATAATGTATCGTTATAAACGGGATGTCCGATACTTGAAAGATGGACTCTGATTTGATGAGTTCTTCCTGTTATCAAATGCACTTCAAGTAAAGTTGCGTCTTTAAATCGTTCAAGTACTTTAATTTTTGAAATGCTTTCTTTGCCGTTTTCTACAATTGCCATTTTGTACGGTTGATTAGGATTGCGCCCTATTGGTTTGTTAATAGTAAATTCATCCTCTTCAATAACACCTTTTACAACTGTAAGATATTTTTTTGTCATTTCGCCTTGTTTCATTTTTTCTACAAGGTATTCATGAGTTTTGTTATTTTTTGCAATCATTAACAAGCCGGAAGTGTTTCTATCAAGCCTGTGTAAAATCCCACGTCTGAATTCTCCATTAACATCTGACAAATTTTCGCCATATTTATACAAAAGCGCATTAACTAAAGTTCCTGTTGTTTCAATTGTTGTCGGATGAGTCAGCATGCCTGAAGGCTTATTCACAACAAGCATATTTTCATCTTCCCAAACTATATTAAGCGGGATATTTTCAGGCTCAATTTTAATAACATTTTCTGGAATTTCTACAACGATTTCATCGCCTTCTTTAACGGAATAAGAAGGCTTTACAGTTTTAGAATTTACAAGAACTGAGCCTTTTTTTATTTCTGATTGGATTTTAGAGCGCGAAAAATCTTGCATATAATCTGCAAGATATGCATCTATTCTTATATTATCCGTTAGTTCGTCTATTATTAATTTCATTTGTGATAATTATTATAACAATTGCAATAACACTGATATTTATAAAGATATCAGAAATATTAAAAACAGGGAAGTCAATAAAATTCAATTTAAAGAAATCTCTTACATATCCGTAAGCAATTCTTTCATACATATTACAAAACACGCCCGCTATTAATAGTGAAGCCCAAAAGATTGCAAAAAATGAGGCTTTTTGAATATTTTTTATTAAATAAATAATCATGGCAAGAATTGCAAAGGCTGAAAAACTGATTAAAAAGATTTTTGAATTTTCTAAAATACTGAACGCAGCGCCTGTATTTTGGATAAAAATTAGGTCAAAAACAGGATTGCTCGGCATTGTTTCAACACAATTCATCATTATGTTTGAAAAATAGATGTCAAAAATAATAAAGAATATTATCGCAACAAAGAGATATGAAATTTTACTTGTCTTTGTCATCTGCCTTTTTAATTCCTTCATTTACAGTTTTTTGTTTAACATTAACTCTTGTAATTTGATATCCGTATCCTGTTAAACTTAATTTTATACTTAAATCATTTATATCAGCTTTTGTAATTCCGATAGAGGCGATAATATATTCGTTAACATTATCAGTATTTGAGATAAAAAGTCTTTCTAAAATATTATCGTCAGGTAATTTTCTAAACACTTCTTTTGCTTGTTTTTGAGGATATTCAACTTTATCGCTTGCAATAGAAGCTATTGCAATAGAATTTTCCGGAGGAGTAAATTCTAAAGAAGCTGTATATTCTACTCCCGCTTCAATTTCATGCGGAGCTGTAAGTTTGATATCTAAATCACGCGCATCACCATAAAGCATTGATGTATTTTCGGAATTTACCGCGTCGTAAGTAACTTTCCATTTGCCGTCAACTTTTTTTAAATGATAAACGCTGTTAGCTTCACTATGTAAAACACCATTCATATTTTTATCAGGAATAATTGCAGATGATGTTTCATCTAAACTTACGATTGCGCAGTCATCTTTTATTTCAATATTTTTGATTTTTATACCATATTTAATTTTGTTATATGATTGCCAAACATCTTTTACAATGTCAGAATAAGTTTCTAAATCAAAGCCGTCTGAATTTACATAATTTTTATCATAAGTATTTATAAATTTTTTGAAATTATTTCTGTTTGCATAACGTACTTGAGAATTAAGTAATGATTTAACTTCTCGCGTATCGTTATTGAATAAATGCAAATTAAAAACAGGAGTTTTTTCTTCTGCAAAACAACTCGGAGTTAAAAATATTGATAAAAGTGTGATAAGTATAATTTTCTTCATATTGATAGTATACTTTAAAATCAAAATAACATGAATAATACAAACAAATGAAAAATGTTTAACAAAAAAAATAATGCGCCTTTTGAGCGCATTATATTAATAAATAAAAATATTTTAAATACTCTTAAACTTAACCAAATCTTGTTTTCTCATTCTGATATTTTCAGGAGTGATTTCAACAAGTTCGTCATCACCAATGTATTCCAAACAATCTTCCAAAGAAAGTTCTTTGTGAGCCTGTAAAGTTACCATTACATCGGCTGTGGCACTTCTCATATTGGTTAATTTTTTAGTCTTACAAATGTTAACTACGATATCTTGAGGTCTGTTGCCTTCACCGATAATCATACCTCTGTATACCTTAGTTTTTGGTGTAACAAAGAACACTCCTCTATCTTCAAATTGAGCCAAAGCGTAAGGAATAGCTTCTCCTTGTTCGTGTGCTAAGATTGAACCGCTTCTTTGTTTTGGAATATCACCGGCATAAGGTTTGTATTCGTCAAATGTGTGATACATAATACCTTCGCCACGAGTCATTCGGATAAATTCAGAACGAAAACCAATCAATCCTCTTGCAGGAATTGAAAATTTCATGTTTGTTCTGCCGTTAGCGTTTTGCATTTCAATCATAGTAGCTTTTCTGCCTGAAAGTCTGTCAATGCAAGAACCGGCATATTCTTCAGGAACGTCAACCAACAAATCTTCAAAAGGTTCTTGCAAGTTTTCGCCTTCACCTTTAAAAATAACTTCCGGTTTAGAAACTTGGAATTCATAACCTTCTCTACGCATTGTTTCAATTAGAATACCCAAGTGAAGTTCGCCTCTACCGCTAACCTTGAAGCAGTCTGTTGAATCAGTATCTTCGACTTTCAAACTTACGTTCTTTTCTAATTCGTCATAAAGTCTTTTTCTAAGTTGTCTAGATGTTACAAACTTACCTTCTTGACCTGCAAACGGGCTGTCGTTAACAGAGAAATTCATTTGCAAAGTAGGTTCGTCAACTTTAATTAAAGGCAAAGCTTCAATGTTATTAGGGTCGCAAAGAGTTTCACCGATTTGGATATCAGAAAAACCTGCAATACCAACAATATCACCGGCTTCTGCTTCTTCAATTTCTATACGTCCTAAATCATGGAAGCCAAACAATTTTGTAACTTTCCCTTTTGTAACTTTTCCTTCGTGGTTAATCCAAGCAACTTGGTCTTGTGAATGAATTATACCATTTGCAACACGACCGATTACGATTCTTCCTACGTATTCATTGTAATCAAGAGTCGTTGCTCTGAATTGGAAAGGCTTTGTTGAATCACCTGCAGGTTCTTGAATGTTTTCGATAATACAATCTAAAAGAGGAATCATGTCTTTTCTTTCATCATCAAGATGTTTGATTGCAAAACCATTCAAACTGCTTGCGTAAATATAAGGGAAGTCGATTAAATCTTCTCTGTCAGTCAATTCTGTGAATAAATCGAAAACTTTATCCAATGTTCCGTCAGGGTCAGCAGCAGGTTTGTCGATTTTATTGATTACTACAATAATTTTGATACCAAGTTCTAATGCTTTTGATAAAACGAATCTTGTTTGAGGCATTGGGCCTTCTGCTGCGTCAACGATTAATAAAGCACCGTCTACCATACCCAATACACGTTCAACTTCACCACCGAAATCTGCGTGGCCAGGAGTGTCAACTACGTTGATTTTTATACCTTTATAGTCAATCGCAATGTTTTTAGAAAGAATTGTAATTCCTCTTTCTCTTTCTAAATCGTTGTTATCAAGTACACGTTCTTGAACTTGTTGATTTTCTCTAAATGCACCGCTTTGTTTAAGCATACAATCAACCATAGTAGTTTTACCGTGGTCAACGTGAGCGATAATAGCGATGTTTCTAATATTCTTATTTGCCATTTTCTTAATCCCTATTTCTTCTAGTGTTGATTTTACACTTATATTTTAAAACAAAAATTTTTATTTGTATAATAAAAATTTTGTAAAGAGATGGAAGATGGGTTTATATCGCGTTTGAGTTTAAAAATTAAGATAAAAAAAGTGTGCTATTAAGCACACGCGTATCCCTACAAGATTTAACCGAACTCTTATCGATTTTTTGGAATTAAGAGGGATACAAGAAAATTTTATTATCAAACTCTAAACCATTTGTCTTGGTTAACGTATTGGTTATAGTAACGTTAGAAATAATCTTAAAATATAAGTATGATATTGTCAAGTATTTTGTAAGGTTAAATGTATGACAATAGATAGAAAATTGATGAGGAATGGTAATGGTTGGGTGTTGTGTTTAAATTCAACAATACTCGGTTTATTAGACGTTAACCCCGAAGAAGATATGGTGCAATACACAGTTGAAAAAGACCGTTTGGTTATTACAAAAAGCGACAAAAAGATTGATAGAAAATCAAAAACAGTAAAGTAAGGAGTAGGTTGGGCTTTCAGCCCAACAAAAATAATACCCTCTCCCGCTTTCTCGTTTCCCTCTCAATGCAAAATTAATAAAAGGAGAAGGGAGAAGATGCGTTTTTAAAGAACTTTAGAATAGGACACAACGGATACGCTAAAAAATAGGCGCGGTTCTTTCTGAACCGCGCCATCAAAAAAACTTTGCATTGCTAACTATTTAGCAAAATATCTAGCAAGTAATCCGTCAAACCCGCGACCGTGACGAGCTTCGTCTTTTGCCATCTCGTGAACTGTATCGTGAACTGCGTCAAGACCTAATTCTTTTGCGCGTTTTGCAAGTTTCATTTTGCCGTCGCAAGCGCCAAATTCAGCTTCTGCTCTTAGTTCTAAATTCTTTTTAGTTGAAGAAGTTACAACTTCGCCTAACAATTCTGCAAATCTTGAAGCGTGGTCAGCTTCTTCAAATGCATATCTTTTGTAAGCTTCTGCAATTTCAGGATAACCTTCTCTATCAGCTTGTCTTGCCATTGCTAAATACATACCTACTTCTGTGCATTCGCCAACAAAGTTAGCTCTCAAACCTTCAAGAACTTCTGCATCGACATCTTTTGCAACACCGATTCTATGTTCATCAGCGTAGTTTTTGTTACCTTCTTCCATAGCTGTGAAAGCAGATTTAGCAGCACCACAAACAGGACATTTTTCTGGAGCTTCGCCTTCTGCTGTATAACCACATACTGAACATACAAATTTTGTCATGATTTTATTCCTTTCTTTTATTGTCGTGTTCAATGAAAATCGCTGAACGCGACCTGCTTTTATTTCTTTCAACAAAATTGATTATAGCATGTTGCAATACCTAGTTCAATTGTAATTACAACATTTTTTTGAATAATATGATATAATTAAAAAAAGAATAAGAAGCGAGGAATTTTTGCATGCTAAAAAAAGGTTTTACTTTACAAGAATTATTAATAACAATGGGTATTGTGGGTGTTGTTGCAGCCCTAACAATTCCGGCGTTGGTAAACATGATGCCTGATAGAAATAAAACAATGTATATGAAAGCTTATAATACATTGGTGAATGAAACGGCAGATATTATCAGCGATAGTAGTTTATTCTGGGATACAGGTTTTAACGCTGATGGATTTCAAACATTTGGGTTATATTCTTCAGGAAGACCACAGGTAGCACCATATTCATCTGATGAACATTGTCAAAACGCAACAAAATTTCCTGCAATACTTTCACATAGATTAAATATAAAAGGAGAACCTTCTTACGAAGAGGCAACTACGACATTTACTACGAATGATGGCATTGATTGGTCTTTTGAAACCTCTGATGTCCCGATAGCTGGTGGAGGTGGTCGTGGTTATAGAATTGATGTTACAATTAATCTAGACCCCTCTGATAATAATGCTTCTCACAATTGTCTATATAGTGCTGATTGTACTAAGCCAAATCAATTTAAGTTTGAAATTGACAATGATGGCGGAATACGTGCTGCAGATGCATTGGGGATTGCATATTTGCAAACACCAACAGATATGCATAGTGCGTCTAAAGATATGAGCTTAGCTAGTGAAATTGTGGCAGATACAGTAGCTGACATGTATACAAAATTACATGACAAACTTAAACCAAAAGAAGACAAAGACTCTGAAAAATAAAGTTACAATTTTAGCTAATAAAACATTTTTCTCAAAGGACGGATTTGTTAAAGATGTTCAAGTAAACAA
>CAKVJE010000065.1 GCA_934754735.1 uncultured Candidatus Melainabacteria bacterium | reverse complement strand
CCTTATGATGATATTATCAAATTTTCTGATAAAAAAGAAGACTTATCTAATTGCGCAACAACAGAAGAATTTTATGATTTGTTTGAAAAAGTTGCAAAAAACGGTTATGACCTTTTGGAAAAGGGACGTTTTGCATGCTTAATCATTGGTGATAAGTATGCAAATTCTCAGCATATTCCTCTTGGTTTTGAGTGCATGGCAAGAATGAATAAGTTAGGATTCATAACTAAAGCTATTATTATTAAAGATATGCAAGGCAACGAAAGAGCAAAAGGTAAGACTGCTAATCTTTGGAGATATCGAGCTTTAGCCGGTGGTTTCTATATTTTTAAACATGAATATGTAATGGTATTCCAAAAAGTATGATAAAAGAAACTCAAGAAGGTTTGTTAATTAGAATTAAAATAGTTCCTAATTCTTCTAAAAACGATTTGATAATTGAAGATGAATTCATAAAGGTTAAAGTTACGGCTCAACCTATTGAAAATAAAGCAAATAAGGCGCTCGTAGAATTTTTATCTAAAAAATTTAAAGTTCCAAAAACAAGTATTCAAATTGTAAAAGGTGATACTTCAAAAGAGAAAACACTCTTGTTTTCAATAAATGATGAAGAAAAGAAACAAAATATTATTTCAGAATTGACAAAATAGTCTAAAAACTATACTATAAAAAGAGAAGGTGTTTGTATGTATAAACGTTGGTATGATGTTGATCCTACAGTTAGTTTGGCAGTTAGTTTAATGAGAAATGCTAATATAATGACTCAGTACAAGTGTGCGGATTTAATTGTGCAAAAATCAAAAGATAATGGAATTGATTTGGCGGATAATATATTAACTGACGCTTTTACTTATGTGCTTAGACGTTGGTATGATACGGATCAAAAAATAGCAGAATCTTTTGAATACCTTAAATCACTTCCTCAAGAAATACAAAAAGAAGTTGCTTTGGATTTGATAAATTTATTGCAGGAAGAAGAAGCCAGATAATGAACACATTACAACAACTTTGTTTAAACCCCGCTTTAGTTGCCGTAATTTTATTGTGTGTTTTGTGTATCAGAAAAGTAAATGTTTTGTTGGCGATAATCGTATCAACAATTGTTGCCGGCCTTGTTTCAGGCATGCATATTCAAAAAATCATGGATGTTTTTATATCCGGCATGGGTGGAAATTCAGAAACAGCATTGAGCTATATTTTACTTGGCGCATTTGCTGCAACAATGGCACACTCAGGCTTTACAGATGTTTTATCAAGAAAAATTACAGAAGTTGTTGCCGGTAAAAAATTCGTTTTGCTTGGAATCTTAACTCTTATAGCAATGGCGTCTCAAAATATTGTGCCGATTCATATTGCGTTTATTCCAATAATAATTCCGCCGCTATTAAAAATAATGAACAAATTAGAAATAGACAGGCGTGCAGTAGCTTGTGTTTTGGCATTTGGTTTAAAGACTCCTTATATTGCAATACCGGCTGGGTTTGGTTTGATTTTTCAAAACTTGATAGCAGATAATATGACTCAAAATGGAGTACAAATTTTAAGAAGCGAAATTTGGAAATCAACTTTTATACTTGGATTAGGAATGCTTGTAGGGCTTTTGGTTGCAGTTTTTATAACTTACCGTAAACCTCGAATATATGAGGATAAGCAAATTGCAAATATGCCTCAAGGTGAAGCTAAGTTTCGTAAAAGACATTGGATTGTAATATTAGCAGCGATTGCTACATTTGTGGTTCAGTTATTAACCCAGTCATTGCCACTTGGCGCATTAGTGGGCTTAGGTATAATTTTCTCTTTTGGCGTAATTCCACAAGATAAAATGGATCACATGATGAATGAAGGCATTTATTTAATGGGATATATCGCTTTTGTAATGCTTGTTGCAGCAGGATTTGCGTCCGTGTTGAAAGAAACAGGTGCGATAGATTCTTTAGTGAATTCTGTCATCGGAATTTTACCAAACAGTATAATTTTAACATCGTTGATAATTTTAATTATTGGTTTATTCATAACAATAGGAATTGGTACATCTTTTGGTACAATACCTATTTTGGCAGTTTTATTTATTCCTGTGTGTGTTCACTTAAATTTTAATCCGCAACAAATAGTTGTTTTATTAGCTGCAGCCGCGGCACTTGGCGATGCAGGTTCTCCGGCTTCTGACACAACGTTAGGGCCGACAGCAGGTTTGAATGCAGACGGACAACACAACCATATTTTTGATACATGTATTCCAACATTCTTGCATTATAATATTGCTTTGATTGTATTTGCATTGATTGGAATTTGGATCTTAGGTTAATGATATTAACACTATCCGTTCAATCCATAATTAAAATCTTCTTGAATGTTATTTGTTAACATTGATTTTAAGGAGTCTAAGTAAGCATTAACTTCTTCTAATTCAGCGCTGTCTGTGGTAATTTGAGCATCAATTTGAGTTTCCCAAGCTGTTAAATCAGCTAGTTCATCTTGAAATTGTGCTGTAATCATATTAACTTGTTCTTCAAAATCAGGGATTTCAGTATAATCTTTATAATTGTCATAAAGATGTGCGCCACCTTCAGCTTGATCAGCTTCCCATACACTTTTAAAATATGCTCTATTTTCTCTATCAGCAAGATTCTTTAAAGATTGTGAATCAGCTTGAGAATAAGTCGCAAGGTTTTTTTGATTTTGTAAATGAGTGATTTCAAGATTAAGCGCATTACGTCTTAATTTGTAGCTCATTAATGTTTCATGTAAATTTGCGATTGCCATCTTAGTTCACCATCATTTTAAATCTTACATATATATAAAGTATTTAAAAATGATCTAATTTCAATGAGATAATAATTTGTTACAAAACTTAATACAAGTAAAATTTTTGCAATCAAGTATTTGATATGTTGTATTAAACAATCAGGCGCGAGCTTCGCTCGCGCCATCTAACAACTTACCATTGAATATCTTTACCGTTTATTCTTTTCAAATTCTTCAAATTTGAAATATTAGAATAACCGAAATCTAATACTCTATCAACATTTTGTAAAAAATATTCTCTTGAGGAAGCATCTGCTAATTTGCCTCTCAAATTTTCAACTGTGCTTGTACCTTCTTTTATATTTTATTAATATAATCTTTACTTGCTCAAAATCTGTCAATATTGTACAATAACTCCATGCAAAGGGAGGTTCTATGCCAAAAATTTATTTCGTAGATGTAACTAATAGAGACGGGGTTCAAACTTCAAGATTGGGTTTGGCAAAACTACAAAAAACGATAATCAATTTAATGCTTGATGATATGGGGATTACTCAATCTGAATTTGGTTTCCCGACTACTATGCACGAAATCAATTACTTAAACGCTAACTTAGAATTAGTTAAACGTGGTGTAATTCGTAAGACTAAGCTTTCCGGCTGGATGAGAGCTATGGCATCTGATGTTGAAAAATCGTTTTCAAACTGTCCTTTGCTTGAGAATTGCAATCTTTCGCAATCGACTTCCGAACAAATGATTTATGGAAAATATTTAGGTAAAAAAACTCCTGATGATATTATTAAAATGACTTGTGAATCAGTTGAATGTGCAGTCTCAAAAGGTGCAAAAATCATTGGTGTTAATGCTGAAGACGCATCAAGAAGCGATTTAGATTATTTAATTAAACTTGCAAAAGAAGTAAAAAAACTTGGTGCATATCGTTTTAGATATTGTGACACATTGGGTTACGAAGATCCTCATACGACTTACACCAGAATTTATCGATTAGCAAAAGAAACACAAATGCCAATAGAAATGCACTTCCATAATGATTTGGGAATGGCTGTTGCATGTTCTGTTGAAGGCGCTAGAGCGGCTGTAGATGCAGGTGTTGATGCTTACATCAATACTGCAATAAATGGCATGGGAGAACGCGCCGGAAATGCCGATTTGGTTTCTTGTTTACTAGCTGTATTAAAATCTGCCGGCTTTAGAAATTCAAACGGAGCATTTAAAGTTGATGAAAATATAGACTTGAGCAAAGCATGGAAACTTGCTAAATATACCGCTTACGCTTTTGGTTTACCAATTCCTATCAATCAACCGGCAGTCGGAGATAATGCATTTGCTCATGAATCAGGTATTCACGCTGACGGAGCACTTAAAGACAGAAGAAATTATGAATTATATGATTTTGAAGAACTGGGACGTGGTGAGCCAGAAATTATTGAAACTGGAAGAATGATTACAACCGGTGAATATGGTGGAATTAAAGGTTTTAGAAATGTTTATGACAAGTTGGAATTAGAGTTTAAAGATGAAAACGAAGCACGAAACATTTTGGAATTGGCACGTTATGCAAACGTACATACTCAAAAGCCTTTAACAGAAAGTGAATTGAAGTTTATTTATCATTATCCTGATATTGCAGCAAAAATAATGACTGTTTCTCCATTCTATGAACCAACAGGAGAATTGCAAAAACGACTTGATAAAGGTAGTATTGCAATGCCACACCACATCATTTAGTTTATGCTATAATCAGGTTATGATAGAGCTGTTAATATTATTTGAATTAAATAGACAAGTTTTAACTATGTATGGCATTTCGAAAGCTATACGTGCTGCATTTTCGGTTTTAACAACGCCAAGTTATGGCACTATAAAGCCTGCGCTTATTCGTTTAGAAAATAGCGGATTTATTAAATCAAGAAAAACCATGTCGGATGGTGGCAGACCTTCTTGTTATTATTCAATTACAAAAGAAGGAATCGATGAATTAAAACATTTAATTATGGCTCCACCGTTAGAAAATCCTATACAATTTTTCACTAATGCACGTGTGAAGCTTGCTTGCGCTGATTGTTTAGACTCAAAAGAGCAAGCGCAAATGTTAAAGCAGCTTAAGTTAAAAGCCGAAACAATTTTGATTGATACGCAAAACATTATGAAAGAAAAAGAACTTTCATTTTATCCGAAGATGGTTTTTGACAATTTGACTTGCGAATACAAAAATTTTATATCACTTTTGGAGGGCTTTGAACATGCCTGCGCTAATTAGTGGTGTTGTAGATGATTCAATAGCGCAAGAACTTGAAATTGAAGAAGGCGACATTTTGCTTTCCATCGATGGAGAGCAACCTCAAGACTTGATTGATTATCGTTTTATGTGCAAAAGCGAACTTCTAACTATAGAAATACAAAAGAAAAACGGTGAAATTGAAGAAATAGAGTTAGAAAAAGATTATGATGACGATTTAGGTATAATCTTTGAAAGTGCTGTGTTTGATAAAGTAAAACCCTGTTTAAATAATTGTATCTTTTGTTTTGTGGCCCAACAGCCAAAAGGTCTAAGGGATACTTTATATATTAAGGATGATGACTATAGGCTTTCATACTTGCAAGGAACTTATATTACAACTACAAACCTAACTGATGCAGATAAAGAAAGGATTGCAGCACTTCATTTAGGGCCATTTTATATATCAGTACATACAACAAATCCGGAATTGCGCGTCAAAATGCTAAGAAATCCAAAAGCTGCACAGATAATGGAAAATCTAAAATGGTTCAAAAAGCACGGAATCCCTTTTCATGTGCAAATAGTTCTTTGTCCCGGATATAATGACGGGGCTGAACTGGAGAGAACGCTAAAAGATTTATCAAGTTTAGGTTCAGCGCTTTTGACAGTTGCAATTGTTCCCGTTGGGATTACACAATTTCGTAAAAGTGAACTTAAAACGGTGGACAAAACTGTAGCAGAAGAAACGATAAGAATTGCTTCTAAATACAAAAAGGTTTGCTGTTCTGATGAGTTTTTTTTACTGGCAGAAAAAGAAATTCCTAAAGCAAAATATTATGGTAATTTTTCACAGCTTGATGATGGTGTAGGTTCTTTGCGTTCATTGATGGATGATTTTGATACATTTGATTTGCCGAAAAAACTTACAAAAAAGCTTAAAATAAGTTTTGCATGCTCTGTTGCTGCGAAATCGGCATTTGAATACATAGCATCAAAATTAAATAAAATTGTTAATTTGGAATGTACCGTACATCCTGTAAAATCGACTTATTGGGGGAAAAATATAACGGTTGCAGGGCTTATCACCTCTGATGATCTAGCAAATGCGATAAAAGATGTTAAAGCAGACTATATTGTAGTTCCATCTATTATGCTCAAACCTTTTACGAATTTGTTTTTAGATGGAAATTCTATCGATTATGTAATTGAGAAAACCGGTAAAAAACTTTTTGTTGCAAAAAATAATTATTCTGTTTACGAAGTTATTGATTTGATTGAATCATACGTTTAAATTAATCATCAAACAATCTTCTTTGTTCAGATGGCATTTTTATGCCTAAATGTCGATAGCCTTCCGGTGAAACTTTTCGTCCGCGCGGAGTTCTTTGTAGCAAACCTGCTTGAAGTAAATAAGGTTCACAAACATCTTCAATAGTTCTAACATCCTCACTCAAAGCTGCAGCGATTGTTTCAATACCAACAGGTCCGCCATCGTATTTATCAATGATTAAGTTCAAAAGCGCGCGGTCTGTATTATCCAAACCAAATTCGTCGATTTTTAGAATATCTAAAGATTCGTTAGCGACACGTTTATCGATTACACCGTCATATTTTACTATCGCGAAATCTGAAACCCGTTTAACAAGTCTATTTGCAATTCTAGGCGTGCCACGTGAACGCATAGCAATAGCTTTTGCACCTTCTTCTGTAATCTCTACTTCAAGAATTTTTGCTGTACGTTTTACAACTTGAGCTAATTCTTCAATAGTATAAAACTCTAATCTGTGAATCATACCAAATCTGTCTCTAAGCGGGCTTGAAAGTTCGCCGGCTTTTGTTGTTGCTCCAATTAGGGTAAATTTTGGCAAAGGTACACGAAGAGTCTTAGCTGTCTGACTTTTTCCTGTCGTCATGTCTAAAGTAAAATCTTCCATTGCAGGATATAAAATTTCCTCTGCAACTTTATTAAGACGGTGAATTTCGTCAATAAATAATATTTCTCCACCTTTTAATGACATCAAAATCCCGATTATATCACGCGGACGTTCGAGCGCAGGGGCTGATGTGATTCTAATCTCCACTCCCATTTGTGAAGCTATAACACCGGCTATAGTTGTTTTACCTAATCCGGGAGGGCCGTAAAAAAGCAAGTGGTCAAGCGGTTTGCCACGTTTTTTTGCTGCCTCCAGAGTAATTTTCAGAGTTTCCTTTAAAGCTCCTTGACCAATGTAACTTTCAAAGTCTTTTGGTCTTATTGAACTTTCAAAAGTATTGTCGTATTCAATTGTTTCGGGCTTAACAATCGGGTTCTTTTTTACCCGTCTCTCTATTCCCCCATCGTCTGATATAATTGCCATGATTAAATATTAGCACGAAAGTTCTTAATAGTTCAATATTAATAAACAATCATAAAACAAAACCGCGGACAATTTAAATTGTCCGCGGTTTTTTGATTTACAAAATTTCCATTGCCGGTTCAGAATGTCTTACCTCTGGTATTTCCCTTAAATTAGGAAGGTCTACGCCGTGTGGAGAATGTTTAACCTCTCCTGTTGCTTTAGCTACCTTTGGAGTAGCTTGAGCTTTTACTTGTTTTACCTTTAAAATTGCAGGGTCCGGATTGATTTTCTGATTATTGTAATCAGCCATAATCTGATTTACAAATCTTCTTGTTTCTCCATAAGGTGGTATTGTTCCACCAAATTTTTTAACATTACCAGGGCCTGCATTGTAAGCTGCTAATGCCAATTCTGTTGAGCCAAACATCTTGTACATCATTTTGTAATAAGTTAAACCTGCCTTGATGTTTTCACTTAAGTAATAAGGGTTAAAACCCATTCTTTGGGCTGTTGATGGGAGTAGTTGGAATACGCCTACTGCGCCATAGGGGCTTTTTAATTCGTGTCTAAAGCCGGATTCTTTTTTGGCGATACTTAAAGCTAACGCTGGGTCAACATTCATTTCGATTGAATGTTTAACAATGGTTTCTTTAATTACGTCTTGAGTTGGAGCAGCTTGCACCCTAACGCATAGCAAACTAAGCAATGCCATAGTTGTTAAGACTGTCTTTCTAATCATTGAAATCCTCTTATAATATTAGTAAATTGGATTCTGTATTGCTACTATAAAAAATCCTCCCTACGGTTTCACTTTGTTCTCGCTTAGTTCCTAACACAGCGTCTTTCCTAAATTTTTTACCCTAAGTCTGTTATAAACGTTGGTGCAATCACTAAAGTTTCATGCTGTAAAAAACTTGTTAGGCGACTATCTTATGCTATTTCCCGCGCTCCGGCTTGGATAAATAACTATACAGAATTTATGTCAAACACATATTAATACAAACAAGAAAATTTTTCAACCCTTTAGTTGTATTTTATACACTTAATCTATTCTAAAGCTATATAAATTACTTTTTTAACCTTTTTTCATGTTTTTTATTCCTTTATTTATTTCTCACTATTTCAACTTTTTTCTTATTAGCTTTTTAATTGCCTTATTTACTTTTACCCCTTTTTGTCATACACTTATATGGTTAAAAAGACTTTATAGAGGAGAAATTTTGATATGAAAAATAGAGTTTTATTATGTATTATGGACGGTTGGGGGATTTCAACAGGTGCAGATAAATACGATGCTACAAAACTTTCACATCCTGTGAATGTTCCTGAACTTATAAAAGACTACCCTTCAATTAAAATCCACGCTGATGGTGAATACGTTGGACTTCCTGAAGGTCAAATGGGTAACAGTGAAGTTGGTCACTTGAACTTGGGTGCAGGTAGAGTTGTTTACCAAGATTTGTCAAAAATCAACAGAGCAATCAAAGACGGTTCATTCTTCAAGAACGAAAAATTCTTGGAAGCAATTAATCATGCTAAAAAGAACAATTCTTCACTTCACATCTACGGTTTGGTTTCAACAGGCGGTGTTCACTCATCACTTGACCATGTTTTAGCTTTAATTAAACTTGCAGCAGATGAAGGTCTTACAAAAGTTTATGTACATGCATTCTTAGATGGTCGTGATACACCACCTTCAAGTGCTTGCACATATTTGCAAACTGTTGAAGACGAATTAAAGAAATACAACTTACCAAAAGTTGCAACAGTTATCGGTAGATACTACATTATGGACAGAGATAACCGTTGGGATAGAGTAGAAAAAGGTTATAACTGCTTGTTATTAGGTGAAGGCAACCACGCAGCGACTGCTTGTGAAGCTGTTCAAAAATCTTACGAAGAAGGCGTAACAGATGAATTTGTTCTTCCAACTGCTATTGGTACTGAAGCTGAAGTAAATGAAAGCAGAATTCACGATAATGATGCTATTATTTTCTTCAACTACAGACCTGACAGAGCAAGAGAAATTACTAAAGCTGTTAACTTTAAAGATTTTGACGGTTTTGATAGAAAGAAAGTTTTAAATAATATTTACTACTGCACAATGACAAGTTACGAAGCAACATTCACTTTCCCAGTTGCATTCCCTAAAACTAAGCTTGTAAACATTTTGGGTGATGTATTGGAAGCAAATGGTGTTCACCAATTCAGAACAGCAGAAACTGAAAAATATGCTCACGTAACATTCTTCTTCAATGGTGGTATTGATGAGCCTCAACCTCACGAAACAAGAAAGCTTGTAGCTTCTCCTAAAGTTGCAACTTATGACATGCAGCCTGAAATGAGCGCACCAGAAGTTTGTGAAAACGTACTAGAAGCAGTTACAAATCCTGAATACGGTTTCGTTCTTGTAAACTTCGCTAACCCTGATATGGTTGGCCATACAGGTGTACTTGAAGCTGCTGAAAAGGCTTGTAAAGTGGTTGATGAATGCGTTGGCAAAATTGCTCAAAAATGTAAAGAAAATGGCGTTGTTATGTTACTTACAGCTGACCATGGCAACGCAGAAGTAATGTTTAATGACAAAACAGGTAAACCACACACTGCACACACTACAAATGAAGTTCCTTTCGTTGTTATCAATGGACCAGAAGGTCTTGAACTTAAAAATGACGGAGCTTTATGCAATGTTGCACCAACTGTATTGCAATTGATGGGCATTGAAAAACCTGCAGAAATGGATTGCGATAGTTTGATTAAATAAAAGTTTGTGGTGCGCAAGTATGCGCACCCTACTTTTCTATAAATCAAATAAAAACCGTAGGGTGGGAAAAGCGTAAGCGGTTCCCACCGCATCAAAAAAAATATAATAAGAGAATATAAATAATGACCGAAAACAACGTTAAACCATTAAATATAGATTTATCACTAAAGAAAAATAATGTAGATGAGTTCTTTTACAATTTGAGTGAAAACCCAAACGGCTTCAAGAACAAAGATTTCCGTTACACGTTAAGTTTGATTTATCAGCTTGTAGAGGATGAGTTTGAGGGAATTTTTCTCTCTCCTAATTCACCTGTAAGAAATACTGATTTCTTACTTATAAACGATGGAACGGCGACTAATCCTAAATTGTCGTTTTTTGTAACGCCTACAAACAATTTTCAATTTTATCTAAAATCTAAAGGTTCAATGTTTAGATTTACGTCTAAAGAAGTCAACGGTCAAATCGGTTATATTATGCCGTTAGATTTAGTTTTAGACTATTTTGGCGGATTTGGTGAAGTTGTTGATTTTTCTTCACTAAC
>CAKVJE010000064.1 GCA_934754735.1 uncultured Candidatus Melainabacteria bacterium | reverse complement strand
ACCGTAACCGCCTTGATAAATCGCAACGTCTAACGATTCAGAATGAGGAATTTCTATAAACTCTTTTTGCTTATCTAATAATTTATATTTAACCATCCCTAACTCCTCCATCCGCAAAATGTTTGAAAAATATTTACCGAATGTTTCATCCAAAATCGTTTAAACGCGTTTACTTGACTCGCTTCTAATAAAGCATTAAAAACCTCGGTAGAAAAATTTTTATCATTGTCTATATAATTATGGTTTTCACACAACACGTCATGAATTAACGCCGCTACTAAAAAGCGGTTATCGGTATTAGAACCGATAACACGCCAGAATAGTTTAGGAATGGAAGCTCCGTCATAACAATAACCTTTTGGAATTTCAAAATTATATGTTTTATATTTTTTATAATCCGCAAGGCGCACCTTCAAGGCTTTTTTATTAACAAAGGGGTATTTTTCAATTGATTTTTTATCCTCTTCACTCATATTGGGAAGAAAATACCTTATTCCTACATGCGGTATATCATCAAAAAAAACCCCCACATCTTTGTTTGAATACCATTCTTTCAAATTAAATACCTATAACCTTTCGAGGATAAACTATAATCAAATTTTTATCCCCATAATTACAATTTTCAATAATTAAAGTATCTTCTGTTTTAGTTTCAATATCACAAACCTTTATTCCATAACTATAAAGCGCAAATGACTTGCCTTTTGGAACTTTCAATAAATCTGTAAAATCAGAAGTCAAAGAAAAGACTACAAAATCACTTTTATTTGTTGTTGTTTGCAATTCATTTCCTACCAAATTTCCTTTTTCATCAAGAATTGCAAAATAAACAGTATAATTTTTACTGTCATCTAAACCTGATACAACTATATTTCCACTATCACCTTGATACAAGATTATAGTTCCATTATTATCAATTTTTATGCTCATAACATCTCCTCTAGGCTTCTATACCAATTATAAAAAATGAAATCACCAAATCTTGCTCCGAATAATTTTTCACTTTAAAATATTTATTTGTCACCTCTGTTATCAGAATCTGTGGATTTACTGGGACACTATCTGTTGATACAACCAGACGCGGCGTAACAGTTATAAATATAGGTTTTTGGTCTAAAGAACCTTCACTTCCCATCTCCCAGCCATTGTAATTACCATCAGAACTAGCAACTAAGTTTACAGAATATTTAACCATGGATTCGCCAGTTGGTATCTTTGCATTCCCCCATTGAAACATCAAGCGTTCATTGAAACCCAAATACCCTATATCTAACGAAGAATCTGCAAGTTGATTGAGTAGCTTCTGTTTTGTTGCAAGAGCTTTTTTTAAATCTGTCTGGTCATTTAAAGTTCCTGTAATTTCGCCCCACACAGCACCGCCGGAAGAACTTCCACCACCAACGCTAGAAATCGTGCCATCTTCTGTTACAGTAATTGTTGTACCATCAGGTTTTACAATACCGGCAGATGTTGTAGTCGCAACTGAAACATCTATATTTTGTTTAATTTCCTCTATTAATGCATCTTTACCACTATTTATCTCATTGATTGCATTTTCTTTTGCTGTATTAATTTCTGTTTTTGCAGTTGTCAAACCTTCTAACGTTTCCTGAGCGCCAGAAATAGCATCATCAGCTTTTTCAGCTTGCGCTTTTGCTTGACTCGCATAATACTTCGCTGAATACTCTACCCCATCAACAGTTTTATCAACTTTCGTAGCCCAATTTTTTGCCAGTTCTGCATACTGAGAACTGGCATCATGCGAAACTTTTATTGTAATTTTATCACTATTTTTCTTTATATTAATTATATTTTCCATAAGCCTACTCTCCACTAAAATCTGCAACAGTTCTAGCCAAACACTCTTTTATAAATTCTGCTGTTGCAGATTTTTTTTCTTGTAAAGTTTGCATATAACTCTCATCTGCACTTCTTGAAAAATCAGGTAGTTTGTAAGTTATAATCTCAACCTTTTGTCCCAACTCAATTCCAGCCTTGATTTGCAACAACAAATCCGATAAAAAATCCTTAACAGAACCGTCTTTCATATTCACCTTGCGCCTAATCCAACCTAAAGTAGTCTGAAAGAATTCATTTTTAAATTGATTTTCTCTTGCTTCCACCTTTTTCTTTTCATAATCGAGGTCAACAACAGGTTTTCCATCTTGCATAATTTCGTTTTCTGCCAAAGCATAATAAGCTGTTAAAGTTTCTTCTATGCTTAACCCTTGAGTGTGATTGTATTTGACAATAAAATCAGCCAATTTATTTTCGTCACACGGTTTATCTAATTTATAAGCCATAATTCCTCCTAATATCCGCACGCATAAACTCTAACGCCAAAAGTATTTCCGGCGTCATTACCGATACCGATTTGTGTTGTTGAAGTCCATTCAACGTTAACGTTACCGCTTGAGACACCATTCATAACAAATCCGCAAGTCGAAGAAACGACAACCGTATAATTATTTTCTTTAAACGCTTTTACCAAATTATAAGTCTTACAATTATTATCTCCCCAACCTTCTATTGGTGTAAAAAATCCTTGTTCCAGCCAAACACGATTTGTCTTAGCCGCGTCGGAAAAATATTCGCGACACCAAGATGTACCGTTTCTGTATGTTGTTACAAAAAGCGCATTATCTGCAATTATTTGCTTGCTTTTTTCAAATGTGGTTTCTATTGATTTATTTAAATTTTCTCCCATTGTAGAAATTGAAGAATTAACAGTTGCAATATTTGCATTAATTGTAGCCACATTAGACGATAAATTTCCAGAAACATCTGAAATTTTATTATCCAAATACTCAAAATTATTATTCATGACTTCAGAAGAAGCCAATGAACCATATTCAATCTCAGTTAGTGCCATCTAAACTCCTTTCATTAATTAAAGTGTCATAAATTTTATCCACCTTTTTGTTAATATCCATGATTTGTTCTTTCATATTTCCGAATTCAGATTTTGTAATGTACACCTGCGAAACCTCTGATAAGATTTCGCGATGCGTTTGCTCTAATCGTTCCGGCGTAACAAATAAGTTGTATTGAAATAATATTGCAATACAAACAACAAGCGCCGGCGCGTATTTGTAAATGTATTCTTTATCCATAAAGATGTCCTCTATTAAAGCGTAGTAGTGCCATTTCCAAATAGACTTGCTATGGAAGCAATCATATTTAGAAAATCACCCGCTACATTTGTTCCATTAGAAGCCGAACCGACCTTCGTGCTCGTCGTAGCATTACCTTTACTTGTGTTAAGCGACTGTTTTTGCATATCGGAAATAACATTGTAACCCTTTTGATATTGATTCATAAGGTTGCTCAACACATTTCCTGTTTCGGTTTGAGAATTTGCCAATAATTCGTTCAAGAATGATGAGAATGCGTTTACATTTGAGTTTGACAAATTTTTGTATAAATCTGTTGCTTGAGAAGAGCGCACCATATTTCTGTTAGATAGCTGATTAATGATGTTGTTCTCAAGATTTTGTCTGGTTTGCGTGTTCATAGAATTCACGTAAGAGTTGATTTTTGCTTGATTTGTAGTTGAATTCAGACTCGGATTCAAATACTCATTAAGCAATGAATCAATGTTCTTGTTTACAAAATTGTAAACAGAATTTAGCGCAGTTCCATCTTTTAAATATGAAACCGTGCCGTTGTTTGTTGTTGTTGCAGTAGCATACGGATTAGAAGTTGTTGTGTTTCCGTATGTTGTGCTTGTAGTTTGAGATTGTTTTCCCATTTTTACTCCTTTCGTTTTATTTTTTTCTTTGTTTTTGTGAGTCTTGGTCATTATCTTGGCAAACTGTATAAAAAAACTAAATTGATAAAATATTTATTAATTTGTATTTATATAATGGATTGCTTCGTCGCATTTTCCTCCCTTAACACCTTGTAGAAAAGGGTTTAAGGGGATGGAAAATTGCTTCTCGCAATGACTTGGCGACAAAATTCCAAGCGTGCCGTCATTGCGAAGGCAATTAGCCTGAAACAACCCAGCTTTTTATAAACTATTATTTTGAATCTATACATCCTGTTCTGAGCGGATTTTAGCTAATTATAGTGAATTTATCATGAATAGCAATACCCAAAAAGAAGAAACTTTTTGTATTGCCATTAATATATTAAATTTTGTAAATACGAATTTTTATTATCTAAAATTCCCGCACAGCGCGGGTAGTAGTAGTAGTAGTAGTAGTAGTTCCGTAGTAGTAGTTCCGTAGCAAATTAATTTTTCAGATGGTTTAAAATAAATGCATAAACAGAAAGGAGAATAGAATGCAAACAAATAGTGTTACATCTACCAACTTTGGAGCATTAAATGTTTCAAAAGTTGCACACGCAGACAAACGTTATGTTCGAGCTAATAAAAAAGCTTTAGAACAACTTGGTGAATCATTTGATATAAATATCAAGTCCGGCATTGACAAAGATGGATATCACAGTGCTTTAAAAATTGTTGCAAAACCACTTGCAGAAGGTATGAATTTCTTGCAAAAATTAACTAGAAAAAGCGGTACAAGCTATTCAAGAATACCTGCAAATGATATTGTTGAACAGACTCAAAATGCAATCAATAATTTGAGAAAAAAGGTACTTTTAGAAAAAGTTAAATAACTCTTATAGTAACGTAGGGTGGGAAAAGCGCAAGCGGTTCCCACCTTTTTTATCCAAATATTACCAAATCTTAAAATAAAAATTTTAAAACAATTTTCCACTTTCCATTAATTCAAATTTACCCCTTTAACCTTAATCTTTCCAAACTCAATATTTCTGATGCAAAAATCATCGCCATGTTCTTTTGTCAAAAACGTCATTTGCAAAGTTTTGAAAAAAGATGTCGGCAATTTTTTAATCGCATTAATATCTTTAATTGCAAAATACGAACTATCCCAATGTCCGATATCAAAATAAAGCGAATTTTTGAGCGATTTTGCCTTGATATAACGAGTTTTTGCGGTCATTGAATCATAATTTCTCGTATATTCGACATAAAAACTGTTGTTATAATACATATCCAACGAAATTTTTGGAGGGTAAGCAAGAATTTTGAACGAATTTTCGTAACCCAAATTAAGAGGCGTGCATTTGTAGAACGATTTAATAAACTCGCCGTCAAACGTATTTGACGAATACTCCTCATAAATCTTTTTACCGCCTGAATATAAAACTCCGCCAACGGTTGCAAAACAATTAACCTTTTGAGATTTTCTCTTAACCCAAGTTTTTCTTAAATAATCATAAATCACGATTGTTGAATAGTTTTCATCTTCGCTCGGAATAAGCATCCAAACTTCGTTCCTGTCAGAAGTTACTACAGACAAAGTTCTTAGATTTTTTAGCTGAGAAGTCGGAATATCAAACAATTCTTCTTGAATATCAATCGCGATATTATCACCAAGCGTTTTATCACCATTTATAACTTGTTTAAAGCTAAAAATCCCTTTCTTTGTATTATCGTAAAAATACAATTCCGTTCCGTGGAATACAAGCGAATTGTAAGAAGCACACCCCCCTGGAGAATCAAAAGTCTTGTAGAACGTGTGCTTGTCGTCGTCTGTCGCAATTAGTGAAGACGAATTGTTATGAAATACAGCTAGTGTTCCTAAATACGGATAAATCGCGGTGATGTTTTTTACAAACTCGATATAGCCGGCAGAAGTCGAAATTTGAGCATCCGAAGTTGCAAAATCATAAATATCCTCTTGAACCGAATACCACAAAATTTGTTGGTTAAACACCCACAAACGCCCTGCAAACACGACAATACCAAGTCCTTTTACGGAACGTCCGTCCGCGTCTTTTGGTGTCATTTTTACAACTTCGGCTAACTCACCTGAATCGCTGTAATGTCCGATTTCAATTGAAAGCATATCTTCTGAATTCGAAAATACCCATAAATCAGACCAACCTTGCGAAACATCTGTTGCGGACGAAACTCCCGTAACTTTTAAACCGTTGACTTTTTCGGTTAATGTTCCTGCCAACCTTGAATATAAGTAAATTTTGCCTTCGGTTTTGTTTTCTGTGTGAACAAAGAAATAAGTTTGGCTTTTTTGTACGCTTTCAAAAATATTGATTATTTTTTCATCTGCCGGAATTAAATCACAAACCGCGACATTTCCTTTCGCCGTTCTTATTCCGACTCCTGAATTAATTTCAGTTGCAAATAATTCGACATTCTGAATATCAGATGCTGTAATTACTGAAGACGAATAAACCGAAGAACTACGATTTATTCCTGAAAAATTATTACAAATTAATGCAGTTTTCTGCATGATAGCTCCTTTCTTTTTTAGGGGAATAAGAGGTTTTAAATATTTTCTAACCTTCTAAAGTTCAATATTGAACGCATTTTATTAAAAAAATGTAGGGTGCAATTTTTTGCACCATCAACTGTTTGTATAGCAGTAGGGTGGAAAAAACGTTAGCGGTTTCCACCTTTTCAATTCTATGAATATGCAATGCCATATTTAAATTATATCTATCCGCCTAGCGGAATTTTACTTACTCTCTCTGAATAATAAAGATGGGAACTGCTATCGCTTTTCCCATCCTACATGACTACTGTCATTCAAAACTATAAGATAAATATTTATCTTGTATTCTATACTTTACTGTTTTTTGATTAAACCGGTTTTTACTTTGAATTCATATTCATTCATAAATGAAAATTTTTGAATTAATTTTCTAAATTGGTCCTTTTTCGTCAAAACAATAGGCGCTTTTCCTTCTTCTTTAGCATATAAAATATGTGAAGGTGCACCATTTTCAAATTCTTTTCCATAACTTATTGTAAGGTGGTCTGAATTTGGTATTTCAGAAAATCTTCTTACAGCAGAACAAAATTGTTTATATTGTCCTTTTGATTGATTTTTTAAATAACCATCTGCAGCATCCAAAAACTTACCTTCAATGTTAGCTCTAAAAGCAGGTTGTTGATAAGATATTGTGTTGCTCATATATAAATACTCCTTTCCTTTATATATAAACTTCTCAAAATTAATTTTGCCAAACTTTGCAAATGATTGTAATAAATTGTTACAAATCCACTCAAAATGAAGTTTTGAACATTTTTTATTCAACATTACATCCCTCTCTGGGGGAGAGGGTAGAATTTCAATTTGAGTCTTGCGAAACTTAGAAATTCGGGTGAGGGTTCAAGCCGTGAGACAAATTTTAAAAAATATAGATTTTTTCTATATTATGTCGTGTTCAATGAAAACGTTGAACACGACCTACACCTCCAAAAGTCTTGCCACAAGTTATTTATCAAGTTATTCTATTGTTATTAACCAACTATTATAGTAAAATAGCATTAATGGGTAAGCTTCCTGTTTACCACCTCCGACACAGACTTGTTAAGAGGACATAAGCGGAAAGGTGGTGAAGAAAAATGATTTTCTGTATATCAGAAAAAGCGCTATGGCTTATCTTTATGATAATCATAGCACTTACATTCATTAAATAGGGAAGTTAAGAAAGACCTTAAGAGATACGACCTTCTTAGGGTCTTTTCCCTATACTTTAATTATACAACATGTTTTAACTTTTGCAAGCTGTAGGGTGAAAAAAGCATTAGCGGTTTCCACCTTTTCAATTCTATGAATATACAATGCCATATTTAAATTATATCTATCCGCCTAACGGAAATTTACTCACACTCTCTAACTAATAAAGATGGGAACCGCTATCGCTTTTCCCATCCTACATAACTACCTGTTTACAGGCTTTGTTAGTCTTATTAAAATTTGTTAAACTCACAAAAAATTATTTTTCTTGCTCTAATGCTTTTGCATAAACATTTACTAAATAATCCAATGCATGTGTATCTTTTATATTACCTTCAAAATCATGATTCATGTATTTTGAAGTATAATCTTCGTTGTATAATTCATTAGGCGAAATAATTGAGTCTTCGCCACTTAAAGAATAATCGTATCTCGCAAATACATCTGCGAGAATTTCTGCATTAAAATCTAAACCCATAGCCGCAATTTTACTTGTAATATAATCTATACATTCTTCTGAAGTTAGTCCTTCCTTTGTAGTAATAGATGGTGGTTGTTTTTCGAGACCAGTAAATTTATCTATTACTATATTTCTAAGTTCTGATATAGCTTTGGAAATTCTTGCCTCAACAACTTTGTTTGTTGCTTCTGCCATTTTTTTCGTACCGTCAGTTTTTATATCATCAAAAAAAGCTCCAATACTATTAAAAAATTCATCAATGTTAACTTTATATTTTTTGCATAATTCAATTAAACTATTCTCATTTTTAAGTCTTTTTGCAAATTCTGTTTTTTGTTCATCTTTTGAAACATTACCATCTTGAGGTGCATTATCAAAAATACTATATTGCTTTTCCTCCTCTTTTGCTTGTGTTGCAGTATTTTGTGGATTTTGTGGTTCCGGTGTTGCTCCAATTCCTGAAATTGTCATAATACGTTTTCCTTTCATTTCTTATATAACTTGAAAAAATAATTATTTCTTACAAGTTATATAACGGCATAAATTTTAAAAACTTTAGGACTTTTTTTGAAAAGTTAAACGCATGACTACTACCACTACCACTATGTTCGCACCAATTGTAACATTTTTTAGATGTACTTAATATTTGTAATATTTTGTAATAATTTCACTTAATTGTAAACTTGTAGCAGTCCGTACGTTGTGTTGGATTATTTTCATCCAACACGACAATATTTTTAAAATTTATTAAGAAAATCCCCGAAAAATAAACTCAACTTTACAAAACTTCACAAAACGCATCAAAAAAGGCAATTTTTAAAAAGATAAATACTTTATATATACATAAGAGATAACCAAGGAGAGTAAACAAGATGTTATTCACAACAGAAACAATTTCAAACAAAGAAATCGAATCAATCAACAACTTCTTTGAACAATTTGATTCTGAAGTTGAAACTGTTTCAGTTGAAGAAAGCGAAAAAGAAACAACTGTTTCTAAGTACATCAACTCTCTTGTTACCTCTTGCTACACAAAATCTGTTAATGACATCGCTAACACACAAGTTGGCAATAAAGTTGTTAGAAAAAGAAACCTTCAACAAGTTATGAGAGAATCTTTCTTCTACGGCGCTAACAGATTTGGAAATAACTTTATAGCATAGGGCAATAAGTGAATGGGTGAATAGGTGAATAAGTTCATTTTAGACTTATTTATCAAAAAAGACTCAATTATTGAACGCATTATATGAAAAAATATTTAATACGAACTTATTCACTTATTGACTTATTCACTTATTCACTTCACAAAAACATAACACTCTCTTATAAATCTTACATCTTACAATCAAGTTTGGTGGGACAATGTAAGCCAATTATATTTACCCCCATCTTACAAAAAATTTCAGCCCCATTTGGGGCTTTTCTTTTGGGTAAATTTAACTTTTAAACGGGATTCTTTTTGCTAACTGCGTTGAAAGCATTAACGCTTTCTCTGCGAAAATTAATGGCAGCTTATCAATATTTCCGTTAATTGAAACCATTGCACGGTTATAAGTCAAACGTTCGCTAGTTCCTGCTATAACAAGATTATCAATCGTTTTAATAAATCTGTTAAAAACTTCGTCAATTGTTAAAGATTTGACCATGGCTTCATTTGGAACCGGTACAATTCCCCAGTTAATACGTCCGCCGCCAACTAGGAAATCATTAATCTTTTCTGCGATAATAGTTAAATTATTTGGGTTATTATAGGCATCAAAAGAAATTACATCAACACCGGCTTCCAAAGGAATTTGCCAATCGCATTTTTCAAAACATTGAATGCCAACAAATCCGTGGTATTCTTTTATTTTTTGTATAACTTTGGCAAACAAGTTAACTATAACATCTTTTGTAACATCTTCGTTTTCTCTTTTGACGTCGCCAATTTTATGTAGCAATGGTTCTTCAAGTATAATTAAAGGAGTTGTGTCAGGAGATGCAGATTTTATTTGGTGAATTGCCCAAAGAGCTTTGGCAGCAATTGATTGAATTACAAATTTGCGATACATTTTGTCAGACAAAATTTGAATATCTGATTTGTTTATCAAAATCTGAGACATAGTAAATGGCCCAAGAATATTGACAACTGTTTCTTTTGGTTTAATTCGATTTAAAATTTGCAAATATTTAGGAAAGAAATAAGAATCAAATTTATATGGTTCAAGGTTTTCGGCGGTCGGATTGTTAAAAATGGTATCTAATTTTACGCTTATTTGGCGAAATTTATCCATATTACTGCATAAGTAATATTTTTTATCTTTAGCTAACACCCCATTTAAATTTGATAAAGTACGATATTTTATATTTTCATTTGTGTTAGCAACCGGAAGCATTGCTAAATATGGCGTTGTCTCAAAAAGTTTTACCATCATTCTTGTTGCGGTTTTATCATCTTCATAAGGTAAACTGCCAACCGGTAGGGTTTTTAATTGTATATTTGCCATAGTATACTTCTCTCTTATATAATAAACGTGCCAACAGCAAGCTATTAGCACGTTTAAATTTCAAAATTTTTAAAATAATTATGCTTCAGCTTCTTCTGTTTCTTCAACAGATTCTTTAACAACTTCAGATGCTGTTACAACAACTTTTAATTCAGTTTTAACTTTTGAAGTTAACTTGATTAACATTGTGAATTCACCGATTCTATTGATAGGAGCGTTTAATGAAACAGTCTTTCTATCAACTTCAATACCAGCTTTTTCTTTTAATTCTTCGCATAATTTTTTAGTTGTAATTGTACCGAATAATTTACCGCTTTCACCAGCTTTTGCTGATAATTCGATAGAACCAAGTTTTTCAAT
>CAKVJE010000063.1 GCA_934754735.1 uncultured Candidatus Melainabacteria bacterium | reverse complement strand
GAATATAAGTATCCTGTAATTGATATTCGAGTATTCAAAGACCGAAATTTCTTATTTGGAACGATTGCAAGCTCGTTTATTAACATAATTTTGTATTCAACATTGTTACTTGTTCCAATGTTTGTACAAAGTTTAATTGGTTACAGCCCATCAATGTCAGGTTTAACTATGTTTCCTAGAGCAGTTGTTTGTTTGATAGGTTTAATCGTGGTTGGAGAAGTTTCAAAATATGTCAACCAAAAACTATTGTCTTCCATTGGGTTTATCGTAATGGCTTGCGCACTTTTGATGCTTACGCAAATGAATCCGACTTCTTCAATGGAAAGCATTGTTTTACCTAATATTTTTCTTTGTATTGGTGTTCCTATTGCGTTTGTGCCTATTACTGCTTTGTCATTTCAAACTCTGCCTGCAAGTAAAAACGCGGACGCTGCGTCCTTGCACGCTTTATTTAAAAATATTTTGACCGCTGTTTCAACATCCGCTTCATCAACGTTTATCGCAAGAGTTTCACAGGTGTATCAAAATTATTATGTTGCAAACCTTACGCCGCATAATCCTTTGTTTTTGATAAAATTCACAGCGTTTAAACACAAAATGATGACTTATTATCCGGCAGTTGTAGCATCAAAAAAAGCAAACGGATTACTGTATAAACAACTTTTAGCGCAAGCAAGGCTCGGTGCATTTTTTGATATTTTTACATTAATGGCGTTACTTTCTTTAAGCGCAATTCTAATTATCTTGCTTCTTAAAAACAAGCAAAAATGCCAGCCAAAGACAACGAAATAATATTTTACAAAATTTGTTATAAGCGGTTCCAATTCTACGTTTTTTCTGTCAAAAATTTGCTCATAATATAAACGTTAAAATTGAAAATATAGAAATTCGCTAATTTTATTTAACTGTAAAACAGAGATTAAAAATAGAGTGATAGTAATAATCCGAAATAAAAAGTTTGGTTTTAATTTCTTTACCAACTCGTTAGAATTAGGTATTAATAATAAAATAATTGCGCCAACAAAAAGGAATAAACTTAATTTCAAATCTCCATTTTCAAATAAATTTCGTCTGTGGACACACTTTTATAATTCTTTAAATTTTTTCTTGCTCGCATTAAACGAGTATATTTTTAGTCCCTTATCATTAACCATAAATTTTACCGCGTTATTTACATCTGTGCGTAAAATTTTAGTATTTTTTAGCGCATTCAAAGTTAAAAGATTCGGATGTCCAAATTTATTTTCTCCAACTGAAATTAACGAAATCTGCGGATTAAGGTAATTCATCATATCTTTATTAACAACACCCAAACCGCCATGGTGACCGACTTTTAAAACTGTTATATTTTTAGGTAAAAATTCTTTCAATTTATTGAAAGTTTCTGCGTTGGAATCTCCTGTAAACAACATTGAAAAATCTTTGTATTTCAAAAGAGTCAAAATTGAAGCTTCATTATCGCCTATTTCTAAACTATTTGGTGCTATAAAATTAGTAAGCGTTAGTCCTGCTTCGTTAAAAATGATTTTGTTATTTTCAGCCAAGATTAATTTTGTATCATTAATTTCCGCCGCATTATAAATTTGTTTTGCAGCAATTGAATCGTGGTTAAGAGAATTCACATATAATTTATCAACTTTTAGATTGTCTATCAAATCAACCGTACCACCGCAATGGTCGTTATCGAAATGGGTTACAATTAATGTGTCTAGAGATTTTATTCCTCTATCCAACATATATTTCAAAATCAGCATTTCAGCTTGAGATTTTCCGCCATTGTAACCGTTTTTTGCGGTATCAATCATTATATATTTTTGATTAGGAGTTTTTATTAAAAATGAATCCGCATTTCCGACATCAAAAGTTAAAATTTCTAAATCGTTGTTTTTAATCGGAATTATTGAAATCAGTAAAATTATAAATGTTGTTGTAAGAGCAATTAGAAGCTTTTTAAAATTCTTTTCTCTAATTTCTTTGTCAAAGCACGCAACAATAAGAATCAAAATCCCATAGTATAGTAGAATTTGGAAAATTGCAGGATGTGTTGTCTGGCATGCAGAGTGAGGCAAACTTCCCCAGAAATCAGAAATCCAAACAAGAATTTTTAGTAGTGGATTTAATATAAAATCGAACGCTTGGCAGACAAAATTCGGTGTTATTGGAGCAATAAGCGAACTTATAAAGCCACCAAAGCTTATTACAGAAAGGATTGGCACACTCATTATGTTTGCAAAAACTGAGTATAAACTAATATTGTTGAAATAAAATATTTGAATTGGAATTACCCACAATTGTGCAATTATTGGAATTGCAATTGTGCCGGAAAGCCAATTAACGAAACGATTTTTGCTCCTTATAATATAAGGAGTTGAAACCAGCAAGCCGAAAGTTACAACAAATGAAAGCTGGAAACCGACATCGTTTATATACATCGGATTATATAGAAGCATTATAAAAGCAACGAAAGCTAAAAGCGCTATGCTGTGCGCATCTCTATCAATTAATTTTCCTAAAAGTACAAACACCAGCATAAAAGTTGCTCTGACAACAGATGGCCCTAAACCTGTCATTAATGAATAAATAAGAATCATAATTATGCAAAAAGAAATGTTTACTTTGTAATTTACACGCATTAGTGATAGGAAAAAATAGAAAAAAGAAAAAATAAAAGCTACGTTCATGCCGGAAGCGGCTAGAATATGCAACAAACCTGAATTAATAAATGATTTTTTGATATTTTCAGGTGGTGAAACTGCATCATCTCCAAATACGATTCCGCCAAGAATTTCTAAGTGTGGAGAGTTCAAATAATTGGAATGTAATTTTATAATTTTTTCTCTGTGGTCGTTAATTTTTTGTAAAAATTGTTCTTTAAATGATTTTTTACCGTCCAGTTTTGTAAATTCTTTGCCATAGAATACTGAATACGTATCAAAATTTCTCAAATAATTGCTGTAATCAAATTGTGAAGGATTGCCGGCTTTAAATGGAGTTGATAAGCGTCCTTTTATTTTGTATGTGTCGTAAATTTTAAGTTTTTCGGTTGAATTAAGTGTAACAAGAGTTTTTTCGTCGGAAAAATCTTTAATGTTGCCATCAATTTCGATTTTATCAACTTGGAAGAAAAATTTTGTCTTGTCATTGTCTTTTAGTTCCGGAATACTTAAGATTTTGCCGAAGATTGTTGAATTGGCAGGAGCAAGATTTAATAATTCATCAGTGCTTTTTAGCCTGCAAGAAGTATTTGCTATTCCCAAATAAAAAATTGTAATCCAAACAAGAATGTATTTGGGTGGTATGATTTCAAGAAAAAGTGCAACGAGTAAAAGAGTTGTAAAAATTGTTGCAAATATCAACCCCAAACCGCTCAATGTCGAAAATAGTGCTAATATATAAATCGCAACTGTGAAAAACATCAATGCATTTTTGTTTTGTGATAAGTCGAAATTCTTGAACATAAATTAATTTTAGCATAAGTAGAAAAGCTTTTATTAGAATAGGGCTAATGTTTAACACTTTTTATAGCTTAATTGTTACAAATTATTACGTATACTTAAAATCTTTAGCAAAAATCTTTATTAGTAGTTTTATCTTATAAGAGGTTAAAAATGAAAATATTAAATAGTATTATAAATTTTTCGATTTACCATTACTCGCCACGAAGCTTTAAAGCTGGTAATTATGCCGAATATCTGGCAAAAAAGCAAACTGCTTTGAAAAAATCCCATACTCCAGTAAAGTATTGGACTTTAGATAAATTTGATATGGACAAATTAGAAGGCATCCAAGAAGGACTAAAAACTATTGGAAATTTAACTATGAAACAGATTAAGAGTATTGCCGATAGAACTTTAGCTGTTATTCTGCAACGTGGTTGCAATAATATGTGTGCTCATTGTTATGCTGACGCTAGACCTGAAAGTTTTTATAGAGATAAAAATACAATTGCTAAAATTGATTTTGAGGATTTTAAAAATTTCTGTGATGATTTTCAGACTTTAAACGACAAAATGGGATTTAATATTTTTAAGCGAAAAAGAATGTATAATTATCAAGTTTTATTCCATGACGCGGATAGTTCAATGATTACGGCGAAAGATAAAACCGGAAAAGAATACGATTATTTAGACCTTTCAAAAATGCTGCATGATACTTGCAATGAAGAAATTTTGTTTGATACAGCAGGTTGGAATGTACAAGACAAAAATACTCAAAAGAGAATGGAAAATCTTGTTGAGAAATTTAATAAAAATTATGCAGATTATAAGTTTGTGCACTTTAATTTGTCTTTTAACCCGTTTCAATCTTTGTATTACAACTCTGTATTAAAAGAGAGAGGAGGACAGCATGATGTAGCGCAAAGATTACGAGAAGCGTATACAACTAGAATGGCAAATACTATAAGTACGCTATTGCCGATATTGATGGAACATCCAGAATGCTTTGGAGTGATTTCAAGAAGTTTTTCAAATGAGAAAATACAAGAGCTAGAAGGCTTTCAACAAAAGGACTTAGCAAAACTATATGGAGAAGTGTTGTTAAAAGTAGAAAAAATGTTTATGGAACGTTATGAAAAATACAATACAAAACAACAACTAGATATCGCTTTTAAACAAATTTGCGATTATTTCTTAGAAAATTGTGATTTAACTAATACAAATATTGGAATTACAGGACGTTTGATTAAAAATTTTAAAGTAAAAAACACAAGAAAAACAATGGATGAAATTTTTCCGAATGCAAATGATAAAATAATTTGCAAAAATATGGATGCAGCTCTGATTGATTTGAATGGAAAAGTCTATATAACAAATTACCAAGAAACATATCCAACGAATATTCAACTTAACTATATTAACAAAAACAAAGATACTGCACCAATCAAACCAGTATTACATGAGCATATTGTAGAAATATAAAAATTAATTGTGCAAAAATTTATGCCATTAAGGTATAATTGTTTTTATGAAATACGCATTGGTTTTAGTAAATATAAAAGGACTTGGTGTTAAGACTTTTAGTTATTTGATTCCTGATGAGATGAAATCAATCATCCAAATCGGGCAAGCTGTTCTTGTGCCATTTGGCAGACAAGGTTTGATTAACGCGTTCATTGTCGGCTTTTCAGATTATCTTCCGGGGGATTTTCGCGCAAAAAAAATAAATAAAATCATTGACCCAACACCTCTTTTTTCTTTAAAATACTTAAAACTTTTAGAATGGGTGGCGAATTATTATTGTACAGATTTCGTAACTGTTTTAAATGCAGCACTTCCAATGAAATTAATAGAAAAAAACGCAAAAATAGAGCTTTCTGTTGCTTTTATTAACGATGAAGCTGAAGGACTTACAAAAAGACAAAAAGAAATTCTTGTATTATTAAAAGAGCGCGGTAAATGTTCTTTAATAGAATTTGAAGAAATTGCCAAAACTACGCGCACAACGATGAAAAAACTTGCGGAACTCGGTTGCGTAAAAATTGAGCAAGAATATATTTACAGAAATCCGCTTGCAATTTTCAAAAACGTAGAAACAGAACCGCTTTACGAACTTTCGGGTGAACAAGTTACTGCCTACGAAGGTATAAAAGCTAAAATGAAATCACCAAACCCGATTTTATTACATGGCGTTACCGCTTCCGGCAAAACCGAAGTTTATTTTAAGCTAATCAAAGATGTAATTGATTCCGGTAGAAATGTTTTATTTTTAGCTCCTGAAATCGCCTTGGCATCTCAACTTACAAAGCGACTTGCGCGTAAATTCGGAATTCGAGATGTCGCAATTTGGCATAGCAGCATTTCTGAAGGTGAAAAATATGACGTTTGGCAAAGGCTTTATAAAAACGATATTAAAATTCTTGCAGGTGCGCGTTCAGCGGTTTTTGCACCTCTACAAAATATCGGTCTGATTATTATTGACGAAGAACACGAAAGTGCTTATAAACAAACAAATCCGGCTCCAAGGTATGATGCAAGAATTGTAGCCAGACGACTTGCACAATTTCACCAAGCGCCATTACTTCTAGGTTCTGCGACTCCGGATATTTCTACGTATTATTATGCAACGAACAATAATAATTTGTTTGAAATGCGAAAACGTTTCAACAATTCACCACTTGCGAAACCACAAGTTATTAATATGCAAGAATATGGCAAAGCGTCTTATCGCGGTATAATTTCGAAACCATTGCAAACAGAAATAAATGAAACTCTTGAGCGTAACCAACAAGTTATTTTGTTAATGAATAGACGCGGATATTCGACTTATACTCAATGTAAAGCTTGCGGAACGGTTATAGAGTGTCCGGATTGTTCTATTCCAATGATTTGGCACACTAGCGTAAAGAAACTGAAATGCCATTATTGCAATAGAGAAATGAGTTTTCCTGATTATTGTCCGCAATGCGGTAGCGATGCGTTGTCTACCTCAGGCGTCGGAACACAAAAAATCGAAACTTTGATTAAAGAGCTTTATCCTTACGCGCGAGTTGAAAGAATTGACAGCGACATTTTAACAAGAAAAAATGCGCATATAGAGCTTTTAAATAAATTCCAAAACGGCGAAATTGATATTTTAGTCGGAACGCAAATGATTGCAAAAGGTCTTGATAATCCAAACGTTACGTTAGTGGGAGTATTGAGCGCAGATTCAGGATTTAATATTCCGGACTTTAGAGCTTCCGAACGTGGGTTTCAATTACTCACACAGGTTGCAGGACGCGCCGGAAGAGGAGAATTTAAGGGTAAAGTTTTATTCCAAACATATAATCCCGATTATTATGCTTTTCAAACGGCTAAAGCACAAGATTATGAAAAATTTTTCGAAACTGAAATCAAAGCAAGACAAGAATTTGACTATCCGCCGTTTAGCCAGATTATTCGATTAATTTTATCTTCTCAGAACAATTTTAGGGCTGAAAAATCAGCAATGGAAATTACACTAAGATTAACGACAATGACTGAAAAGTTTGGTTTCGGCGAATACTTAGAAACATTAGGCCCAACTCCTTGTGTTATCGAGAAATTAAACGGTTACTACAGATTTCAAATTTTGATTAAAAACAAATTATCCCAAAAAGGACACGATTTTGTATCAAAATTCTTGAGCAAAATTACACTTCCTAAAGATATAAAGTTAGCGATTGACGTTGATCCTTTGGATATTTTATAAAATAAAGACGGCGAAAATATTATTTTCGCCGTCTATTATAATTAATAACTTTTAAGTTAACTATATATTAGCCAATTTTTTGAAATAATCGTGAGATTGTTCAAATTTGTAAGCTAAATTGAATAACTTAGCTTCTGTAAGTTGTGGTGTCATGATTTGTAAACCGATTGGCATTCCGTCAGTATCAAATCCGGCTGGAATAGAAATCGCAGGAATACCGGCTAAGTTTGCAGAGATAGTCGCAATATCTGTTAGATACATCGCAAGCGGATCTTCTGTTCTTGCGCCTAAATCGAATGCGGTTGTAGGGCAAGTTGGAGAAATCAATGCATCAACTTGATTAAATGCTTTCAAAAAGTCTTCTGTTACAACTCTTCTCATTTGTAATGCTTTTTTATAATAAGCATCATAATAACCGGAAGACAATGCGTAAGTACCAAGCATTATACGACGTTTAACTTCCGGACCAAAACCTTCAGCTCTTGATTTGCAGTACATTTCAAGAAGATTTTTAGCATCAGCAGTTCTATGACCATATCTTACGCCATCAAATCTTGCTAAGTTTGAACTGCATTCTGCAGTCGCTAAAATATAATAAATACCGATTGAATGCTTTAAGTTTGGAAGTGAAATTTCAACAACTTCTGCGCCTAATGATTTATAAGTTTCGATTGCTGATTCAAGAGCTTTTTTAACATCAGGTGCTAAACCTTCTGACATAAGTTCTTTAACTACACCGATTTTCATACCTTTAATATCATTGTTTAGACTATTTCTGTAGTTTTCAACAGGCAATTTTAAAGATGTTGAATCGTGGTAATCGTAACCTGAAATAACTTCTAATAATGCTGCTGCATCTTCTACTGTTCTTGCAAATGGTCCGATTTGGTCTAGGGATGACGCGAACGCAATTAAACCATATCTTGAAACTTTACCGTAAGTCGGTTTCATACCAACGATACCGCAGAAACTTGCCGGAAGACGAATACTTCCGCCTGTATCTGAACCTAGAGCCAATGCTGCTTCGCAGGACGCTACAGATGCTGCTGAACCGCCTGAAGAACCACCAGGAACTTTATTTAAATTCCAAGGGTTGTGAACTTTTTTGAATGCAGAGTTTTCGTTTGAAGAACCCATTGCGAATTCGTCTAAGTTAGCTTTACCAACGATTGGAACTAAATTTTCTAATAATTTCTGTGTTGCAGTCGCGTTGTAAGGTGAAACAAAGTTTTCTAAGATTTTGCTTGAAGCTGTTGTCTTTGAACCAACTAAGTTCATGTTATCTTTCAAAGCAAGAGGAACACCTGCTAAAAGCGGTAATTCTTCACCTTTTGCAACTTTTTCATCAACTTTTTTTGCTGTTTCTAATGCAGTTTCTTCTGTCAAAGAATTGAAAGCACCTAACTTTTCATCAATAGATTTAATTCTATCCAATGACGCTTTTGTTAGTTCAACAGCTGAAACTTCTTTATTTTGAATTGCTCTGGATTGTTCCATAGCGCTCTTTTTCAATAGTTCTAGCATAATATTATCTCCTATTTTGGTTTTATTATACCAAAAACAAAACTTGTTTTCATGCTAATATAAAGTTATGAAAAAATTAGGTGCTTTTATTGTTCCAACTGGAGTTGGAGCTTCAATTGGCGGATTTGCAGGAGATGCTTCCGGCTGGGCTAGAAAATTAGCAAAAAAATGTAATCTTATAGTGAATCCAAATGTAGTTAATGCAGCGTGTTTTTCCGGCATCACGGAAAATATGCTTTATGTGGAAGGCTATTCGCTTGATAGATTTTTTAAAGGTGAAGTTTGCTTAAACCCATCTTCAGATAATAAAATCGGAATTATTTTTGATAAAGCTATAAAGCAAGATGTTTTAAATGTGCACATAAATACTGTTAACGCAGTAGAAACAGTATACGGACTAAATATTTTAGGTTATGAAATAACAGACGAAGAAGTTGGCGTTGAATTTTTTGTCGATAATTCAGGTGTTTCAATGGGAAATGTTAAAAATCTTGAGACATTAAAGCGCGCTGCGCAAAAACTTATCGAGAAAGGCGCAGAAGCAATTGCGATTGTTTGTCGCTTCCCTGACGAACAAGGGGATGATTATGCTAATGGGATTGGAGTAGATCCTGTTGGTGGAGTGGAAGCCATTATTTCGCATTACATTTCAAAAGAGTTTTCAATTCCTTGTGCGCACGCTCCGGCGTTTGATGATGTTTCAATATCTACGGAAATTGTAGATAAAAGATGTTCGGCAGAATATATCACGCCAACATTTTTACCTTGTATTCTTTTAGGACTAAACCAAGCTCCAAAACTTGAAGAAGTCGGATATAAAATAGATGATTTGAATTTCTTAGTCGTACCTTATAATTCGATTGGTGGTATACCGATTTTGGAAGCTGTAAAACGCAAAATTCCTGTATACGCAGTTAAAGAAAATCAAACTGTTTTGGATGTAACTCCCTTGAACTTCCTTAGAACATGTTTTATAATAGAAAAGTATACTGAGCTAATGGAGATAATTTAAGTATGAAAAAACTTAAGAGAGCTTTTACCCTGGCCGAATTGCTGTTATGTATAGGAATTATCGGTATAGTTTCTGCTATGGGTATGGTAATTACTAAGCACTCAACTGACAAAGCGTATCAGCTTTATTATTACACCGGTTATATAAATTTATATAATGCGATTGCTGATGCCAAAGCAAACGGTAAAGAAACAGTTCCTGATATTATGAATCACGTGCAAACTCTTCTATCAAGAGAAAATTCGGTTGCAAACTCTTTAGATGGAATACAAGTGGCGTCTGATTCCCATCATTTTGATTTTTTGTCTTATTCCGCTTCCACTTTAGATCAACGAAGTACTGGACTATGGGTAGATCCTAATGATGGTGTACCTGAAAGTGACCTTGAAAAGCCGGGTATAAATCCAAACAAACAATGGAGAGGTCAAAGTGGTGGAACAGGCGGTTCATCTAACACCGGCGATAAAACTTCAAGCAAAACTGAATCTTACCCTGATGAAAGTACGCTTTGTAAAGTTACAAGTCATGCAACAGGTGAATGCGAGAAGAAACTGCCTTGGCCAAAAGATAAGCCAAGTAAAGATGAAGGTTCAACTGGCGGTGGCGGTCAGGATGGTTCAACTGGCGGTGGCGGTCAGGATGGTTCAACTGGCGGTGGCGGTCAGGATGGTTCAACTGGCGGTGGTGGTCAGGATGGTTCAACTGGCGGTGGTGAAGATCCAAATCCAACAAATGATTATGATGTTACTACAAGTAATGGCATTGTATATACCTATTCATTACCGGTACAAGACGCAGATAAACTTCCAGGTGTGTTTATAAGAATGTCAATTCCTGCTGCAAAAACAAGAACTAACAACGGTTTTGATTCTGTTATATTTTATTTTTCAAATGATGATGTTGGTTATTTAGTTCCAATTTCAAATGATGGACAGAATTTACAAATAAGACGTGATTTATTGCCGGTATATATTGATGACGGTAAGGTTGGCAGAAATAACATTGTAAATAGAGAAAATGGATTTCAATATGAAAAAGCAATATATGGTTCATACAAAGATGCGTATTGTTCTCTGGGTTTGACAAATTTAAAAATTAATGATCAAATCTTAATAAGCTGTGAAGCCGGTAGCTATACAGATATTAGACCAGTAGAAAATGGGGTAAGAAAATCCGGTATATTAAAAATTGCTAATCCTCAAAAAGCACATTAATTAAAATTTAAATAATATAAAATACGTAGTCGCGATTCATTCTGAACCGCGACTACTGTTATTTAATAGCAGGGCGTTATTT
>CAKVJE010000062.1 GCA_934754735.1 uncultured Candidatus Melainabacteria bacterium | reverse complement strand
TCTTATCAGAAAGCTCTGAACTTACGGGAAGTTTGTCGGTTTGATTTTTTATAATTTGATTATTTGTAAAACCCCAAATATAGTTAGAAAAACTACCAAACTCTTTTTGAATCTCAATAAAGACTTTCGCATTATTAATTGCTGCGTTGATTTTACCTTTTGAACGGATAATATCTGCGTTGTTAACGAGTTCATTAACTTTAGTTTCATTATAATTAGCAACTTTTTGAACATCAAAATTGTCAAACGCAATTCTAAAGGCTTCTCGTTTTTTTAATATAGTAATCCACGATAAACCGGCTTGAAATGATTCCAGCACAAGAAGCTCAAAAAGCTCTCTATCATCATATTTAGGAACTCCCCATTCCTCATCATGATATTTTACATAAATCGGTGATTTTTCATCTACCCAACGGCATCTTTGCATTTTTAAGCCTGTATTTCATCTTCCGGTATGTCATCTAATATAAATAACCCCAAACGCCCTTCGCGAAAATCCTTCAAGATAAAAATCGCTGTACGCTCAGTATCGGGGTATTCACCTTTAATAATCCAATTGCGTTTAATGGCAATATCTTCTAATGTGAGATTTTCTACATTATATCGTTCACAAAGTTTATCTTTATGTTTTTCAGCAAGCGTTTCTAATAAAGCTTTTGCAACCGGCTCAGGAGAATAAGCGTTTTCAGAAACAGAGCTGACAAAAGCTAATTTTACGGCTTGCATTTGATCATCTTGTTTTGTCGGAATAATACCCGGAGTATCCAACAAATCCAGTTTAGGATTAATTCTTACCCATTGTTGTTGTCTTGTAACACCTGCTTTTGCGCCAATTTTTGTTTTAGATGATTTAGTAAGCTTATTTATTACGCTTGATTTCCCGACATTTGGCATACCAACAACCATTGCTCTTGCCGGACGTCTTAAAAGACCTTTTGCCATCAAAGCTTGAATCTTAGGCTCGCTTAATTCAACTGCGAGTTTTACGACTTGAGGTAATTCTTTAGCGCTTTTTGCATCAGAAATTATTACGGGACATTCTGTCGTTTTCTTTAAGTAATCAACCCATTTTTTTAGTTCATTTTTATCAACTAAATCGGCTTTATTCAACAAAAGAAGCCTTGGTTTTTCTCCCAAAAGCTTCTTTATGTTTGCATAACTGCTACTTAAAGGTAATCTGCTATCACGTACTTCAATAATTACATCAACTAAATTCAATTTTTCTTTTAATTGACGTTCTGCTTTCGCAATATGACCTGGATACCAGTGTATATGTACCTTATCTTTTTTCAATTTTTTCCTTAATACGAGTTGCCTTACCAGAACGTTCTCTTAGGTAGTACAATTTAGCACGTTTTACATCACCACGTCTTTGAACTGTGATTTTGTCGATACGTGGAGAGTGTACTAAGAATACACGTTCAACACCAACGCCTTGGAATACTTTTCTTACAGTAATTGTCTTATTAATACCAGAACCGTGTTCAGCGATAATAGTACCTTCATAAGCCTGTAATCTTTCTTTGTTACCTTCTACGATTTTTACAGAAACTCTAACTGTATCACCAGGATTCATTTCTGGTAATTCTCTTGTTGTGTATTCTGCTTCTAAATTTTTAATAATAGGATTCATTTTGCTATTCCTTATATTTTGACTATCTTATACATTTATTTTAATCATAAATAAAACATAAACTAAAAACAAGTAGAGGTAAAGTTATTTTAAAGAAATGTTTACTTTTGTAACATTTTTGTATAAAATTAACAAAAATATTTCTTGAGGTGTTTTCTCTACACTAACATAGAACGCGAAAGGTTTGTAGTTTGAATCCAATATCGAGTCATAATTTATCAAAAGTTATTACCAAAATGACGAAAGCAGACGCAATGGCGCCTGTTATTGCACTTGAAGCAACAGTTGTTACAGGAAGAACATATCAGGCTTATAAACGTGGCAAAGGCGATGAAGCTAGAGAACGTTTTATAGAAGAGTCTATGGGTTCAGTTGTTTGGTTGGGCGGTGTAGCTTCTCTGAACAAACTTGGCGATAAAGCTATTGGCAAAATTTTAAAGAAACCAGGTGCAAATTTTGATGTCGGAACAGATAAAATATTAAGAACTCCTTTCCAAAACTTTATGAAAAATGTTGCGCCAAAAGGTTTTTCAGAAAAACAAGTTGCTTTAATTAAAGGTACGAAGGTTATGACAAGTATTGTTCTTGCTAACTTGTTTATAGGTTTCGTAATGCCAAAGATTAATCAAGGTTTGACTAAAAAATTACGTCATGAAAGACGATTAGAAAAAGAGCAAGGTGCGCAAAACTCACAAAATAAAAATATAAATCAACCAACTTTTAAAGGAAGCCCTATTAGTGCAATAAACGCATTCACGAATTGTATTGAAAATACAAACACAGGTAAATTATTATCATCAGATGCCGGAATTGCCGGTGGGCGTATGTATAACGCAAGACGTAAAGAAGAACGTAGAGAAATCGCAATCAGAGATATTGGCTCAATTTATTTCTATATGTGGGCGCAAGGTCACGTTGGCAATTTAATGAACCTTGCTGAATCAGGTCATGCAACACGATTAAATCCATCCACAACAAAAATCTTTAGTGAATATTTAACGAAATATGTTGGAGACAAAAACGTTGATGTAAATGAATTTAGAAATGCTATTTTAGGAAAAGAAAGCCCTCTAAAACCTGAATTCAAGTTTGAAACAGAAAAACTATCAGGTTTAGATAAAATGTTGAATAAAAAACCGTTAGAAGTTATTAAATTATCAGAAGCAGAAAAATTAATTAATGATGAAGCAATCCTAAAAAGAGTTCGTGAAATGTCAACACTTCAACCAAAGAGAATGGGTGAAGCGGTTTTAACAAAACAACAATTAATTGATGCTTATAATAAAGCTGAAATCAACAATGTTGAATTGTTGCATGATGTATTTAGTGATTTTACCGGCGGAAACAAAGCTAAGAACATTAAAGGCGATTACGCAAACGAATATAAATATGTTTCAAATAAGAAGCTTTATAAATTAAAGGACGAAATGGCCCAATATGTTGATAGAATCTGCAAAGAAGCAAAAGACGGCAAAGTTAATAAAGCCTTATTAGAGAAGGTTCAGAAAAAGAATCTTATTTATAATGGTATAAATTTCTTGGCAGGTTTTGCTGTTGCTGCTGCATTTTTATCCACATTTATTCCGAAAATTCAATATTACGTAACACGTAAAACAACAGGTGTTAATGCATTCCCTGGAGTTTATAATTTTGAAAAACATCATGAAGATGTAGATTAAGTTATAAATTATTATAAAAATCTACTTAATTAATTCTTCTCTTATGCACAAAGCAACTTCTTCTGCGGAATACTTATCGGATAAACGTTCTTTAACTTTAGCTAATTCGTTTATCATCCATTCTCTATATTGTTTATCATAAAGATTTTTTTCTGTTTCATAACAAATATTTTCAACACTAAATTTTTGCTGAATAAGTTCCGGCACAATATCTTCATCCATGATAATATTTGGTAATGAAACGCGCTTGATACATCTAACCAATAAGTATATTAAATAAATTAACCAAGGCCCGCGATATGCAATTATCATCGGCACTTGGTATAAAGATGCTTCCAGGGCTACCGTTCCTGATGCTAAAATCAAAGAATCAGAAACACTTAAAAGCGCTTGATTTTCACCTTTAATCACTTTAAAATCAGTATTTTTAATATATTTATCAAAAATATCATCTTTCAAATTTGGTGCATGTGAAATACAAAATTGCACTTCAGGATGACGTTTTTGTAATTCTTTTGCTGATTTAATGAACAATTCACCAAAAAACTTCAATTCAATCGGACGTGATCCCGGAAAAACAGATACTAGCGGACGATTTACGTCCAAATTATGTTTCGCAAAAAACTCTGCTCTGTCAGCTTTTGCAGGTAACTGTTTAACCAAAGGATGTCCGCAATAATGAACGTCAATTCCTTCTTCTTTATAAATCTTAGGTTCAAATGGAAATATACATAAGACCTTATCTACAAATTTTTTAATGCCTTTTATTCTCCATTTACGGCTTGCCCAAATTTGCGGAGGAATATAATGGAAAACTTTTATACCACTACCTTTAAGTCTTTTTGCAACTCTTAAATTAAATGTGCCGTAATCAATAAGTAAAACCAAATCCGGCTTAAAATCGTTCAAAATATAATCCGCAACTCTCTTTTCTAAAGAAAGGTGATCAACAATCATTTTGAAATTTAAACCAAACCCTGACATTTTCGAATGATCACAAAACAACTTCGCTCCGGCAGATTTTAAATTTTCGCCTCCAATGCCTTCAACGACAACATCAGGCATAGATTGCTTTAAAATCTCTAGAACTTTACTTGCGTGAATATCACCAGAATATTCGCCGGTTATAATAAAAACTTTTTTCATAATTAAACAGCCATTACTACAATGTTATGCTTGTTTGCATATTTAATAACTTCTTCTCTATCCACAATAATTGTTTCGCCAGCTTCAACCGCAATTAAATCAGCCTTGTATTTATGCATTGTTTTTAAAGTTCTTAAACCGATTGCAGGAATGTCAAATCTCTTATCTTGAGAAGGTTTTGCAACTTTTATAACTCTTGAATTTTTCTTTGCAATTTTACAGCCGCGTTTGATGCATTTATCTGTACCTTCGATTGCTTCAACTGCCATAACCATTTTGTCTTTGATAATTACAGATTGTCCAACATCCAGTTTGCCTGTTTCTTTGGCTAACCAGTAACCGTAGTTTACATCATCAACTTGTTCTTGAGTCGGTTGAACTTTGCCTAAAATTCCGGATGGAATCATTAAATTCTTTATAAATAAGGTTTGGTCTAAGATTGTAATGCCAATCTTCTCTAATTCTTCAATAATCATTAGCATAACTTTATCATCATTAAGTCTGATTGCTTTTTTGATGAAATCAAGTGCGCGAGCATCAAATTTTGGACGCTTAATCAAAATAGTTTTGCTAACTTTTCCTAAAAATGTAATCTGTTTAACACCTTCTGCTTTCAAAGTATCTTCTATTTTTTGTACTTCTCCGGGACAGAACGAATAAACTTTTGAACAGTATTTTTTTAGTTGCGCATAATTATCATTTGATAAAGAAATTGCAACGACATCAAATCCGTTTTCTTTCGCATATTGAGCCATTTTTACAGGTAAAAGTCCATCGCCTGCAATCAAACCTTGTTTTTGTTCTAATGCTACTGACATTATAAAATCTTTCCTCCAACTTTTTTCTAATAATACTATAAACATGCCAAAGTTAGAATAAAGTATTAAGTTTGATTAAAAATAAGACACTTCTTTTAAATATAACAAAATAAAATTAACACTTCTTTACATAAAAGGCAATTATTGTTATTTACCTGTTTTACTGAATGTATGATTACAAATATACATTATTCTCCCGTTCAAATTCAAAAACAACAAGCTCCTGCTTTTAAAGCCGGCATGCCAAAAGGCGCAAAACAACTAGCTTGCGATAGTTTAGAAATTAGCTCAAAAAAGGTTCAATATGCAACAGGTCTTGCTCTAAGCGGAATTATTGCCGGACTTATGGCAAAAGTTTCTAAACCACAAAAAATAACTTTAGATGATGTTATGAAGTCTAAAGAAAGTGGCAATTTAAACTCTTACAAAGAAAAATTGATTAAATTTTTAGAAGACAACCATTACGATGAATGCAAAGAAGAAGGCCGAATTGATTTAATAGAAGACATTAAAAACTCTCATTCGATTAAAGATGTTGATTTAAATGTACAATGTATTGCATCAAGAATTATCAACAATTATACGGACATAATGTCAGATGATGCATTTGATATTGCAGACAGAACTCAAGACCAAAATTTTAATCCGGAAATAGATGCATTCTTAAATAAGAAGGAAATAGAAACGGGCGATAAAATGTTACCGTTGCTAAAATTAACATCCCAAAAAGATACAGATAAGGAAGTTCTAAAAATAAAAAAAGAATTACAACAAAAATATGACATAGAAGAATTGTATTGCGATAATAATATTGAGTTTGCACAAAATTGCAAAGAAGTATTTGAGATTATAAGCAAAAACGGCATTAAAATTCCTAAAATTGTTATAGGAAACGCGCAAGAAGATTTATTCTGCGGTTGGAATGCTAAAACAAGTCAAGGAGAAGCTATTATAGTAAACCCTGATCTAGATAATATGGCATTTGAATTTGATTTGAAACATTTGATTGCTCATGAAATATTACACACAACACAGCCAATGACATTAGCATTTAGAACAAAAATGATACCAGAAGAAATGCAGGAAACGGCAAACAATGTTTCTGAATATGCAGCAGGCAATTTCGCACTAGAAGTTCATTGTGAACTATATACTAAGAAAATATTAAAAGGACTTTCTCCGGAAGAAGAAAAATTATTCAACTACCTAGGCGGAGCTTTTAAATAAAACTACACCATTTCTCTTAACTTTTTAAGCTTATCTCTGATTTCCGCCGCGCGTTCAAAATCAAGAATCTTAGCAGCCTTATGCATATCTTTTTCCAATTTATTGATAAGTTTAGGTAAATCTTTTTTATCAATACCCAAGTCAACCATTTCTTCCGCAACAATATCTTCAAAATCTCTATAACTTGCAACTAGAGAAAGCAAGTTGTTTTCAATCGGTTTTTTAATAGTCTGTGGAATAATTCCGAATTTTTTGTTATGCGCAAGTTGAATCTCTCTTCTGCGGTTTGTTTCGTCAATTGCTTTTTGCATAGAATCAGTTATTTTATCCGCATACATAATAACTTCACCGCAAGCGTTACGAGCAGCACGTCCGATTGTCTGAATTAAGCTTGTTTCTGAACGCAAAAATCCTTCTTTATCCGCGTCCATAATTGCCACAAGTGAAACTTCCGGAATATCCAAACCTTCTCTAAGCAAGTTTACGCCAATCAAAACGTCAAATTCTCCGAGTCTTAAATCTCTCAAGATTTCGACACGTTCGATTGATTTAATTCCGCTATGCAAATATCTTACTCGAATACCTTCTTGCAAGAAAAAGTCGCATAAATCTTCCGCCATACGCTTTGTAAGAGTTGTAATCAAAACTCTTTCTTCTTTTTTAGCGCGTTTTTCAATTTCAATTTTCAAATCACCAATTTGTGTTTCAATCGGGCGAACGCTGATTTTAGGGTCAACCAATCCTGTCGGACGAATAATTTGTTCAACCATTTGTTCAGAAGTTTTCTTTTCAAAATCCCCCGGAGTTGCGGAAATATAAATTTTTTGTCCGACTTTTGCAAAAAATTCTTCACTCTTAAGAGGTCTGTTATCCTTCGCGCAAGGTAATCTAAACCCAAAATCAACAAGTGTTTTTTTGCGCGCCGCATCACCGTGGTACATCCCGTTAAGCTGTGGAAGCGTAACGTGAGATTCATCAATTACTGTTAAAAAATCTGTTTGAAAATAGTCTAAAAGCGTTGCCGGAGCTGAACCTACAGGACGGCGTTCAATAATACGCGAATAGTTTTCAATTCCTGAACAATACCCCATCTCCTTAATCATCTCAATATCGTATTTAACTCTCTGCTGGAGTCGTTGAGATTCTAAAATCTTATTTTCACTTTCTAATTCAACTACACGATTTTTTAGTTCTGTTTTAATCATTGAAATAGTTTCGTCTTCATTTTCATCATAAGCGATATAATGCACAGCCGGATAAATCATTACAGACTCAGGTGCTTCGATAATTTCACCGGTCAAATTATCAATCTTAACGATTTTTTCGATTTCATCACCAAAGAAATAAATTCTTGTAATAATTTTTTCATAGGCCGGCATGATTTCTAAAATATCGCCTCTTGCTCTAAAAGTTGAACGCTCCAAAACAAGGTCATTTCTTGTGTATTGCGTCATTACAAGATGTTTAATTAAATCGCCTCTATCTAAAGTATCGCCGACTTTAATCTGAATTGTGCCTTTAAAATAACTTTCAGGCAAACCCAAACCATAAATACAACTTACAGAAGCAACAATTATGACATCATTTCTTTCGTAAAGACTTCGAGTTGTGTTGTGACGAAGTCTGTCTATTTCTTCATTTATACTTGCAGATTTTTCAATATAAGTATCTGTGCGTGGAATATAAGCTTCAGGTTGATAATAATCGTAATATGAAATAAAATATTCAACCGCATTGTTTGGAAAAAGCTCTTTAAACTCGTTATAAAGCTGTGCCGCTAGGGTTTTGTTGTGTGCAATAATAAGCGTCGGTTTTTGAATTTCTTGAATTACGTTTGCAATAGTGAATGTTTTACCTGAACCTGTAATACCAAGAAGCGTTTGCGCGTCGTCGCCTTCTTTAAGTCCTTCTACAAGTTCTTCAATCGCCTTTGGCTGGTCACCTGACGGCTTATATTTCGATACCAATTCAAATTTTCTTTCCATAAAAACATTATAGCACCTATAAATGTTTTTATTTCAAACTCTATCCTCGAGTGTTTGTATTTTCGAATATTGCTCTGCCTTGACTTAAAGCGAGCAGTTTAAGAGAGCATTCGCCGTTAGCTCTATCTAAAACGCCTATAGAAGATAGTCTTGCAACAACAAATTCATTCAACTCGTCGGGAGAAATATATAGCGGACAAGTATCGTTGCAAACTCGGTTTTCCGCAAAAGGACAAGTTTTAATATTTTCGTCCATTATACTTCTCCTTCAAATTCTTTAATTGCACATTCCAATTGCTCATCATTAGGAGCTTTACCATGCCAGCCTGCTTGATTTTCCATAAATGAGCAACCTTTACCTTTTGTTGTATGTGCAATAATTGCACAAGGTCTATCTGATTTTTTAGCCTTTTCTACAGCTTCATAAATTTCTTCATAATCATGACCGTCGATTTCCAAGACATTCCAGTTGAAAGCTTTTAATTTATCATGCAAATTATCTAAAGCCATTACATTTTCTGTGCAACCGTCGATTTGAAGTCTGTTTCTATCAATAATTGCAATCAAGTTGTTTAAATTTCTGTGTGCAGCTTGCATAAATGCTTCCCAGCAAGAACCTTCTTGTAATTCACCGTCGCCGGTATAAACAACAACATGTGCAGGATTATTTTTAAGTTTTAAGCCTAATGCCATACCACAACCGATAGAAAGTCCCTGACCTAAAGAGCCTGTTGAAGTTTCAACTCCGGGAACATATCCTTTTGCCGGATGTCCTTGCAATTTTGTACCAAATTTTCTGAAGCCCATTAAATCTTCTTGAGGAAACAAACCATGTTGAGCTAATACAGAATACAATAACGGAGAAGCATGCCCTTTAGAAAGGATAAACCTGTCTCTATTTTCAAAATCCGCTGACTTATCCCATTCTTTAGGAATATTTAGAGATTTATTGTATAAAACCGCCATAATATCAACCGCCGATAAAGATCCGCCCGGATGACCGGATTTGGCATTATGTACCATTTTAACAATGTTTTTTCTTGTCTCACAAGCAAATTTTTTCAATTCATTAATCTCTAAATCTGTCAACATTTAAATTTTATCCTTATAATTAATAACTTTTAACAAAAATAACGGTAAAGTAGGGAATATTCTCTTAAACCTTGAAGGCTGAGAAACTGTCCTATATAACCATTCTAAACCTAATTTTTGAAAAATCTTCGGTGCGCGCTTAACTGAACCTGACCAAACATCTAAGCTTCCGCCGATACCTACCATTAACGCCGGATTAAGCAGTCTTTTAGCGTTATATATAAATTCTTCTTGGCGAGGAGAACCAAGTGCTACCAATATTAGCTTTGGTGATTTATTTTTAAGTTCGTCATAAATCAGCACATCGTCTTTAAAGTAACCGTTATGATAATATACGATATTCAAGCCATTAATTTCATTTTGCAAATTTTCAACAGCTTTAACCACAACTTCTTCTTTAGAACCGATTATTGCAACAGGAATTCCACTAACAGCAGCTTCTTGAAGAAGTTTTTTTGCAAAATCAATTCCGGGAATTCGATTAGCTTTCTTGCCTGTCATTTGAAGCGCGATTTTTACGCCAATTCCGTCAGGAATAACCATTTCGGCTTCTTTAACAATGTTTGAGAAATTCGGATTTTTCTCAGCTTCTTGAAACATTTCCGGATTAATTGTTACGACTTGCGAAACATGCTGACCGTCAATAAGACTTTTAGCTTTAATAATCGCTTCGTCGAACGTATAATCATCTACATTATAACCTAGTAATTCAACACTCATAAAAACATTATACTTGAAAAATAAAAAAAAGTATTTTAAAATTCTTTTACAAATAATTTTGATATAAGAAAGGAGTTTTAAAATGAAAAAAGTATTATCAGTATTAATGTTGATTGCACTAACTTCTACATTGGCAGCATCTGCAGCAGAATCAAGATTACAGAATTATGTGGACAAAAAACTAGCTCCAATTACAACAAAGGAAAAAGAATTGAATGCTAGAGCTGAAGCTCAACAAAAAGCTAATGCTAAAAAACAAGCAGAATACAAAAAACAACAAGAAGCTCGTCAAGCAAAATACGAACAACAAAAGAAAGATGCAAAAGCAAGACACGAAGCAACAAAAAATGCTATCAAGTCTGAAGCTGATTATTGGAAATCTTTGAAAAAATAAGATTTTTATGTTTTATAAAGAAATGGGCGCAATGTTTCACATTGCGCCCATTTTTAATTAATCAAATTCATATAACTTTACATACACATTGACAGTGTATTTTATGCATGGTATAAATGTATTTGTAATCGCAGACAGTTAGTATCCTGTTAGGATTTAAACATAAAAAGGCTAGCCTAGATTATCCGAAAACAAAAAGTAAATAGCATTTATTTAAAAGATTTGTATTGGATTTTGCGATTAAGAAAAGATTGCGAAATCTTTTTTAGTTTAACAGGTCGAACGGAAATTAATCCGAAAAAAATATAACAAAGGAGCAAAAAATGTCAACAAAAGCTTTCAAAAATGATAAGGTAGCTCTTATCAAAGAAAAAA
>CAKVJE010000061.1 GCA_934754735.1 uncultured Candidatus Melainabacteria bacterium | reverse complement strand
TTGCAAACAGAGTAATGATGCTTGAACACGCTTATTATACAGTAATTTCTCCTGAAGGTTGTGCTTCAATTCTTTGGAGAGATGCGGCAAAATTTGCTGACGCAGCAGAAGCTTTGAAGATTACTTCTAAAGATTTGTTGGAATTCGATATTATTGATGAAGAAATTCCTGAACCTTTAGGCGGCGCGCATACTGATTATGCTGAAGTTACTAATAATATGAAATCATCAATTATAAATGCGCTTGATGAACTTTCTAAAAAATCTTCTGAAGAATTAAGAAATGAAAGATACAATAAATTCCGTAAAATGGGTAGATTTACAGAAGCATAATAATACTAAACATTAATACAAAAAAGCGTCCAATATAAAATATTGAACGCTTTTTTGTTTATCTTTTTTAGAACTTATTAAGAAATTCTACCTGGAACTACAACGCCACCTTTCAAATTCTTTTTATAGAATTCTACGTGTGGTTGAAGAACGCTATCTAGAACTTCCGGAAGTTGTTTATTTTGCATAACAGCTTCAACGATTTCTTGATAGCAAGTTGCAAATGCCCTTAATTGAGTTACAGCACCGGCTGCTTCCGGAGTTAAGCCTAGAGAATTTGTTTCAACATATTCTTTGAAGAATGCACCTGTTGATTCATAAGACTTAGTCAAAGCGCCAATGTAAGCTTCTGCGTTTTCAGCACAAACACCGTTATCAATAGGAACAGTTAGAGCGAAAACTAACTTGTTAGCCGGATTAAAGTGTGCTTCAGCTGAGTGGTGCATAGCATCAGGAACTTTAGCAATTTGTTTCAATGTGTCTTTAACAGATTCATTTTGCATTTGAGCGTGCCAGTAAACTGTATTTTCAAACATTGAACCCATATATTGGTGAACAGATGCTGCAATACCGTTAAGTTTAGCATCAGCCCAGAAAATACCTTCTTTTAAAGCATCGTTAATTTCTAAATCAGCTGATAGTGATTGAGAAGAAATTTCTTGAGCAGAACGTAACATTGATGCCATGTCTTCTTTTTTCATGCCTGCAAAAGCAAGTGTAAATAAAGCGTGGTCATCAAATGCTGAGAATCTTCCGCCAACATCATCGTGAATAAATAAATCGCCTAACCAGCCGTTTTCGTTAGAAGTTCTACGAAGTTCGCTCTTTTCAGCATTCTTATCAGTTACAGCGATAAAGTGTTTAGCTGCTGATTTTTTAGCTTCTTCTTCTGATTGACCTTTAGCCATATAAGCATCTTCTAACATTTTTTGAATTCTCAAGAAACCGTCTTTTGTTTCAAAAGTTGAACCAGATTTTGAAGCGATTAGGTAGTTTGAAGATAAAACATCGTTACCTAATTTGTGCAAAAATCTTGCCAAGCTGATTGAATCAACATCTGAATAGAAGAATATAGAATCAGAATTAATGTTCAAACCGTTAATACCAAGCATGTGTTCTACAGTATGTTTAGAACCGCCAATACCCATAACGCTAAGTTTGTTAACGCCTGTTTGAGCTTTCAATTTTGAAGCTAAAGAATAGATGTCGTCTAATCTTTTTAATTGTTCTTGTGGTAAATTTACCCAGTTTAAGAATTTGCCTTCTTTGTTTGCACGAGAAGAAAATTCACTTACAAATTCAGATGTTTTAGATGAATATTTTGAAAAATCAACACCTGAAAAAACTGTTCTTAATGATGAATTTTTAGTTAACATATTAACTCTCCTTTTTTGGTTAAATTGTTTAACTATATATTACCATGAAGAAAATCATATATAAAACTTTTTAACTACGATTTTTTCTTGAATAAAGGCAAAATTTATTATGTAGAATTGTTAAAAAAAATTGCATTACTTATTTATTTAATATACGATAAAATTAAGCCAAATTAGGACAAAAAAGGAGGACACTTAATGTTCAAAAAACTAATTAAAGGGTTGTTCGTTTTAAGCACACTTATTATGCTTAATTGCCCTGCAGCAAATGCTTTCTATACAGATATGGATCAAAATCATTGGGCGTATCAATCAATCAAATTCTTGACAGAAGTTGGTGTTGTGGTTGGTTATCCTGATGGAACTTATAAACCTGATATTCCTGTAACAAGAGCAGAATTCGCGTCTATGGCTATCAAGGCTTTAGGTCAAGAAGATGCTAATGTTACTCAAGATATTCATTTTACTGATGTTAAGCCTGATTTCTGGGCATATAATATTATCAAAAAAGCTGTATACTTTGATTTAATTCCTGATTCAAAGGAAGCAGATTTTAGACCTTACGACTCTGTTACAAGAGCTGAAGCAATCACAATTGCCGTAAACGCTTTAACTACTTCACAAATTAGTGAACAAAGAGCTCAAGATATCATTGCAAAGAGCTATGAAGATTATACTCAAATGCCTGCTTGGTTCTTGATTTCCGCAGCAAAAGCTCAATTGTTAGACTTAGTTGTTGTAATGCCTGGTAATGAAGGCAAATTGGAATCAGACAGACCTGCAAACAGGGCTGAAATTGCAGCTTTATTATACAAGATGATGCAAGAAGCAAAATTAAATCCAAACGCTAAGCTTGCTGAATCTATGCAAAAAAGAACAGCTGACGGTTATATCGTTGACAACGTAAGAGTTCAAGGTTCAATCGGTATTATTCCTGCCGGCAGTATTTTTCCTATCCAAATGGAAACAGTAGTTGGTTCTCAAATTTCAAACGTAACTGATATTTATACAGCAAAAGTTCCTAAAAATATCGTTACAAAAGATAAATATTTGTTAATTGAACAAGGTAGTGACTTGAAAGGTCAAGTAAAACATATTCAAAGAGCTAAATTGTTCAAACAAAACGGTGAAGTTATCGTTAAGAACGAACTTTTGGTAACTCCAAATGACCAAGCAGTTATGTTATATGGTGTTGCAACTCTTGACCCAGCTAAAATCGGTTTCTGGAGAAAAATATTCAAGGGTGCTAAGGTTCTAACAATGCCTAACCAAATTGTTAACATCAGACTTCTTGGACCTTTGAAGATTGACTTAACTAACGGTTATATTTACGAATAATAAAGTTTTAAATAACAAAAAAGACAGCTATTGAATATAATAGCTGTCTTTTTGTATTAGTCCAAAATTCTGACTCCTGCATTAGAACCTGTACTGTAATTGTTGATTGTATAGCCCCTTCCTCCAAATGGCGAAGAATATTCAGTTATAGAAGAATTACCATAAGTTGTTGGGTAAGGTGAAAATGAGCTTGTTGTATATCCAAATGGACTGGATGAACCCATTGATGGTGTGTATCCTGTCATTTGCCCTCCAAAATAGTTTCCAATGTTACGAAGCAAAGATGTTCTATAATTCTGTTTTGGACGCGAAAGAATTGCGCTTCTAACATTATCGTATCTTGTATTTATATCTCCTGACTGTAGTGCTCCAAATGCCTGCATCTCTAAACGTTCAAGGCGTTGTAAATCACTTTCTCTTGCATAATTTCGATTTAAGGTATAGTTTTCTAGCGCATTTATGTCAGAAAAAGATGAACAATTATGACAATATGGATGTCTTTGTGGAGGAATGCCATTATTCCAATGTGGTCGTGCATATCCATGGTTAAAATTCGGATTATAATAATATGGACTTTGCGTAACAATAGTTCTGCTTGCTGCAAAAGCAGGAGTTAAAAAAGAAAACATAAGAAATGAAATTAGTAAACGATACATAAAAAATCCTCCAACGATATTTAAAATCATTAGAGGATTTTTTACATTCTATAGTTGGGTAATTTAACCATACTGTTTTACAATCGCATCATTAACGAGGTGTGAAACAGAAACCCCTTCTTTTTTAGACAGTTGTAATAATTTCAGATGTGTTGTTTTCGAAGTTCTTATTGCAATTCTACCGCTAGCATTTTCTATATCTTGTGGCTCAGAAATCGGCATATTATCTTCTAAACAGCTTTCTATATAGAATTCCAGAGCTTCTTGAATTTCTTTTGAAGCTTCTTCTAATGTATCGCCACCGGAATAACAAGAAAGTCCAACAACCACAGCAGAATATCTGCCATCCGGATGTTTGGTAAATTCAAACTGCCAAGGTAATGATAGATAATATTTTAAATCTTTAACCATCGTTGCTCCTTTCGACGAATTCTAAAATTTCATTTATTGCGGCAGGGTCAATAGGTCTGTGTTTTGCTAAGATAAAAGGTCTGTTTAAACCCGCTTTAACAAACTTGTGATGTGAACCTCTTGAAGATTTTTCTTCAAAACCTAAATATTCTAGAACTTTTTGGCAATCTTCAAAAGTATGCCCAAATTTTGATGCATAAAAACTTTTTATAATTTTGTCCACGCTTGCCATAATAATATTATTTAGCATCACTCACAATTTGTCAAGATATATCTTGACAAATTGTGGATATAAAAAATTATGGGTACAAATCTTGTACCCATAATTTTTAATTTATTCTAATATCTCTGCACCGTTTGGTTCAACTTTTAATGTTCTAATATCAACTTTAATACTTTGTGGCTCCCAAATCTCTTTTACAGTTGATTTAATTTTATCTAAATCATACTTATGAGAAATTATTAAAATTGTCGGGCCTGCACCGGAAAGAACACAGCCTAGTACACCGTCTTCGTGCTTAAATGCTTCCATGATTTCTTTCATGCCGGGAACTAATTTTTCTCTGTACGGTTGATGCAATTTGTCGTGAAGCGCAACTTTCATAAGTTTTTCATCTTTTGTATTAACAGCTTCAATTAACATTGCCAAATGCTTTGCATTATAAACTGCATCTTGCATTGGAACACTTTCCGGCAATACAGAACGAGCGATATTTGTAGAAAGTTCAAAATCCGGTACACAAACTGTAATATCCCATTCAGAAGGCCAGTTGAGCTTTCTATAGGTAATTGAACCATCATCTTCTTGAGAAGCCAAAACAAAACCACCCAAAATAGCAGGTGCAACGTTGTCAGGATGTCCTTCAACTTCTGTTGCAATTGACAATAAAGCTGTTTCATCAGCAGGACAACCTAACAATTTGTTAGCTGCGATTAAACCGCCGACAATTACAGCTGCAGAGCTTCCCAAACCACGTGTAATAGGGATTTGAGACTGTATATTAATCCTTAATTCAGAAGGTTCTTGACCGATTGAATTGTAAAGCATTTCAACCGCTTTATAAACAATATTATTTTCATCACGAGGAATATCGTCGAAAATCATTTCATCAAGACTTTCTTCGCCTTCTGCCATCATGTTAATTTCTATACCTGTTCCGGGAAGCACAGTTTCTTCAATAGTTACGGTATTATATATCGGTAACGCCAACCCTAAACAATCAAATCCAGGGCCTATGTTTGCTGAAGTTGCCGGAACTTTTACGCTTACTTTCATGCTATTCTCCTAATAAAAGTATACGGTGATTATACAATAAAGACAAATAAAATAAAACTTATAAAATTTAAACTTTATAATCAATACCTGAATCTCTGTAACTTTGGTTATAGAAATCACGCATTTCACCGATTTTTTTATCAGTCAACTGCATATCAATTCCCCATTCAAAAGGATAATTTTTATACTCATCTTTTCCTTGTGCTAATACTTTATGAATAAAATCAGATGTTAATTTATTAACCTTTTCACGCATTTCAGCTAAATCACAATTTTCAGCTGAAATATTATAAGAATATCGTTTAGCATTATCATGAAAATCGTTAAAAATATTTTTCGAATTTGCAGCAATACTTATTAATGTTGTATCACGCTCTAATGCATTACTAATTTTAGGTTCAAAACCAAATTTTGAATGAAAATAAATAGCTGTTCTCAAAGAATACAAATCCATTGTTTTAATTTGATTTTTAAGCATCTCCATAATGCTAACAAGGCGCAAAAGTTTACCAATTCCAAAATCACGATATTTCTCATCAGATTTTATTTTCAAATCAGTCATAGCTTTTTTAAAAGAATCCACCATACTGAATTCATCACAACCAATCAGCTCATTTGTGCTATTAAAAATTTCACTTTTAAATCGCAAATTTTTGCCTTCTACTTTACGCACATTTGCACTAATTTTCCCCAGTCTGTTATGTTCCAATTTTAGAGAACACAACTGCACAGATTCACTCAAATTCCAGTTTGGTTTAGCTAATTTTAACATAATTTATCTACGATACGATTGATTGGATTTTCCCATGAGATATTATCAATTTGTTTAAATATCTCAATGCTATCGTACCATGGAGTTGTTTTATTGTCATTAAACCAACGCCAATCTGTTGCATAAGGTAACAAAAGATAAGTTTTTACACCCAGTGCTCCGGCCAAATGCGCAACGGAAGTGTCAACAGTAACTACGACATCCATTGCTTTTAAAGCTTCTGCTGTATCTTCAAAGTCATTAAAATCTTTCGCAAGATTAATCATTTGCGGATATTTTTCACAACCTTTTAGCGTGTCATCTTTTTGAAAAGAATAAACTTGAATATTCTCTAAATTTAATAGTGGTTCAAAACATTTAATATGAATCGTGCGATTAATCATTGTTCTGATTGCTGCGCTGCCTGCTTCCCAACATAAACCTACTTTTAATTTTGAGTTATTAATTTCAGCGGTTTTTGCCTCTAAATATCCGACGCTACTTGGAATATGTTCAAAATCCATTCCCAAAATATAGGCTAAATCTGTAATACGAATTGCTTGCATATTCGGATTAATATTTTCATAATCGATAAAATTAATACTCGAAAAATTATTTTTGAATAGTCTTTGCAATGCTTTTGGAGTCGCAACATTGATTTTTTCAGCAGGAAGAAATGGCAGATATCTCGCAAACTGAATGTGGTCGCCAAAACCTTGTTCACAAATAACGACAATCTCATTATCAATTTTATCGCCGACCTTCCAGAAATTATTACATCCTGCACAAGATTTCGTTAAATCTCTTTGAAAAAACAAATCGTATCCCTCTTTAAATTTTTTTTCAGAGAGATAGCACATTCCAAGTGAAACCTTTGTAGATTCGCTGTTTGGAAAAACTTCAAGCATTTTTTTGTAATACGTCTCAGCTTCTTCTTTTTCGCCTAATTTCTGCGCGCTAACTGCTATATTATAAAAAGCTTCCGGTGCACCAAGCTCAGCTGCAGCTTTGTAGCACTCTTTCGCTTGTCTATCATCACAATATATTAATTCTTTCAAGTAGCCTAAATGAAACCAAAGATTTGCAGCATCTGGTGTTTTCTTTAAACTTTCAACGCAAAGTTTTTCAGCCTCTAGCATTTGTCCTTGTTGAGTCAAAGATTTAATTTTGTTTGCAATTGCACGATTGTCATTCGGATATAATTCATACATTTTATTAGAATATTCAATTGCTTTAGCGTAATTTTTGATTTCAAACAAACTTGAAATCAGCTTGTTATAAATGTCTTCGTTTGCGCCTAATTTAATTGCTTCTTCTAAAATTTCTGCAGATTTTTTGTAATTTTGTTGTTCGTAATATGCAAAACCAAGTGCAGAAATTGTGCCAAATGTTTTTTTAAGACTTATAGCTTTTTCAAGAGTTTCTATAGCTTTTGCGTAATCATAAATATTAACGTAAAAAAGCCCGATAATTGACATTAAGTCCGGATTATCAGGATTTTCTTTTTCTAAGTTATTATATATCTCTCTAGCTTCAGCAATTTTACCTTGCTGAGTCAAAAGAATTGCTTTTTTTACTAATTCAATGTCTATCATAAGCCTAAATTATTTAAAAAACCTACAACAAAACCTTGCAATAGTTGCAAAAGGATAATTGCGACGATTGGCGAAATATCAAGCATTCCGATTGGGGGAATAATACCCCTGAAAATTCCTAAGAAAGAATCTGTAGCGGTGCGAATTCCTGCATAAGGCTGAGCTTGCCAGTCGATAGATGGAATCCAACTCAAAAAAATTCTAAGGATTATTAGAATGTAGTAAAAAGAAAATAATATGTTAACAGCTCTTGATATCATAAAAACCTTTCTTACGAATTTTCCCCTCTCCTAAAGGAGAGGTGTCCACTCGAAAACGCACATATATTTACAGTTGCGAATTTTTTCTTGTATTAGCGCATTCGCAATTGTTATTTTCAGCAGGGATTTTTTCAATCATAGTAAATAACAATTTTTTCAAATTATCTAAGTTGTTGTTAAACACTTGGATAACTTCGTGATGAGAAACAGGTGGAACGTCGCCAACAAGTCCTGCATCATAGTCTGTGATTAAAGAAATGTTTAATGGACACATATCCATTTCTTTAACTAAATATGCTTCAGGGAATGCTGTCATGTTAATAACTTCCCAACCTTGAGATGTGAAGAATTTTGATTCTGCTTTTGTTGAGAATCTAGGGCCGTTGATTACAACAACTGTACCTGTTTCGTGAACTTTAATACCTAAATCTTTTGCTGTATCGATTGCCAATTGTCTTAATTCCGGACAATAAGTTTCAGCTGCTGAAGGGTGAGTTACAATTGGACCTTCAAAGAATGTTGTTTTTCTGCCGTCAGTCCAATCTACAAATTGGTCACAAATAACAAAACTACCCGGTTCAACGTGTTTTTGTAAACTACCTGCTGCGCAAGGAGAAATAACACGCTTGCAACCAACTTCTTTCATCGCCCAAACGTTAGCTCTGTAATTAATTAAGTGTGGCAAAATAGTATGGCTTCTGCCGTGACGAGGCATAAATGCAACTTTATGTTCGCCAATTTTACCAATGAATAAACTATCAGATGGCATTCCATAAGGAGTTTCAATTTTAACTTCCTTGATATCATCTAAAAATTTGTAAAAACCTGAACCACCAAAAACGCCAATGTCTGCTAATTTTTCCATTTGTAAAATCCTTTCATCTTGTAACTTTGTAAGTGAAATAATTTTAACATAAAAGTAGCAAAGAGTAAATTCTATTGCATACTCCCTGCTATAACGCCCTCTCCCTTCTACATCACACTTCCCAATTTGTAAGTTTAACTACTAGCTTGGAAGTGGGGCAGAAAACTCCACCAAAGGAGGGGATATGCTAAAGACCTTCAACCAAACGCATTTCACTCCCCTCTCCTTTTATCAATTTAACATGGAGAGGGTGCCGAAGGCAGGAGAGGGTGTAAATACATCTCATGCGATACCTCCTTCATAAAAAGAGATAGATGTTCACTTTTGGGAAGGCATACTTTTAATAATCATGATTTTTTATCAAAAAACTCACAATTTTTCCGCCATAATTCTTTTGCTTAATAATCTCAAAACCTTCAAACGCAATCTCCTCCGAGTGTTCAACAATAATTATATCGCCTTTAACTTTTGACAAGATTTCTTCGTAAATTCCGCTCATATAAGGCGGATCGATATAAACAACGTCAAATTTTTCGTCGATTTTATTCAAAAGTTTCAAGCTATCGCCAATCATTAAATCCGGTTTCAAACCAATAGTTTGATAATTCTTTTTAAGAATTTGTGCAACTTTAGGATTTTTTTCAAAAACTTTAACTTGACTGAAACCGCGCGACAAAGCTTCCAAGCCCATAATTCCCGAACCGCCGAAAACATCAAAAAAAGTTTTACCCTCAAAATCACCGACAATCGAATACAGAGTATTAAAAACGCCCATTCGAACTTTCGAAAGAGTTGGACGCGTAATTTTCTCATCCGGCGCTTCAATCTTACGCCCTTTGTATATTCCAGCCGTAATATTCATTAGTTGCATTCCAATTTTTCTATTTTGACATTGAAAATACTTTCAATATCAACACCGTTTAAAATACTTGTAATCAAATCTTCCGGCGCTAATTTGCCTTCTACATGCGAAATCAATCCCAAGATTTTCACATTAGTATATTCTTCAATTACTCTCGGAATCGCCGTCAAAAGTGTCTTTGGACAATCATTTTTTATGTTATTTAAAACAACTCCGCGAATTTCAATTCCTTTTTCTTGCGCAGTATAAATTGATAATAAAGTGTCGTTGATTGAATCTTCGCGCGGAGTTACAACAAAAAGCACAGGTAGTTGTAATCTTTTAACCATATCTGCCGTTTGAATAGAAGGCGCGAGCGGACTTAATAAACCGCAATCACCATCGAGAATAGTACAATCGGATACCGCTGAAATTCTTTGGAATTCGCTGTTAATAAGTTCAACGTCAATCGGCTCATTCTCAAGTTCAGAAGCAATAAGCGGTTCGTGTTCAGATTTAAATAAATACGAAAAATGCGTATCAATATAAGGATCAACTGTTTTAACGTAAGTCAAATCGGGAGACTGCATAAAGCCGTTGATTTCAATTCCAGCTGTTTGAATCGGTTTATAAACGCAAGTCGAATAACCAAGACTTTGCATTGTAGCTGCAAGCCCTGCTGTTAGAAAGGTTTTGCCTTCTTTTCTATTTGCAGATGTTATATATAGACTTAGCATAAAATTTGTACCGTTATATTTCTTGAACGTTGTTTATTATCAAAATCTAAAAGCACAACCTGCTGCCAAGTTCCCAAATTCAATAACCCGTCTTTTAATGCGATATTTACGGAACTGCCAACAAGCGCTGCTCTTACGTGCGCATAACCGTTTCCGTCATGCCAGATTTCATCGTGATGATATTCCATGCCTGTTGGTGCAATTCTCTCTAAAGCTTCTTTTAAATCTTGGACAAGTCCTTGTTCATATTCAATTGTGGTTACTGCTGATGTACTACCTTGTACAGATACGCACACAAGCGCGTCCTTCAATTCGTGCTGATAAACACAGTTTTGAACATGTTTTGTAATATCAATAATATCGTTGTTGCCGACAGTATTTATAACAAAATGTTCGTTTATAATTGTCATTGTTGACCTCTATTCTATTATTTTGTACAAAGTTGATGATTCTTGAATACTAACGTTGCCATTTGGAATTACAAGAACTTCAACTTTTTCAGTTTTGGATGCATATTCTATTTCTATAATATCTCCGACTTTTAGTTGCTTTGCAGGTTTTGCGCTATTGCCGTTTACAAGAACTCGCCCCATTTCTGAAACGGTGTTCGCAACAGTACGTCTTTTGATTAATCTTGAAACTTTTAAAAATTTATCTAATCTCATATTTCTCTGATAACTTCTTTTACTAGTGTTTTGAATTTGTCTTTTGCAACTCCTGCTGCGTGGATTACATCAGCGTGAGAAAGTCCAACTGTGCTAACTCCTGCCGCTGAATTACAAATACAGCTCAAACCAATAACTTTCATGCCTGCCCAAGATGCTACAATAGCTTCGGGAACAGTAGACATGCCAACAGCGTCTGCACCAATAGTTCTTGCCATTTTAACTTCTGCCGGAGTTTCATAAGAAGGGCCGGTAAGTGCCATATATACACCTTCTTCAAGTCTGATGTTGAGCTTTTTCGCAATCTCTTTTGCCAATTCAATGTATTCAGGAGTGTAAAC
>CAKVJE010000060.1 GCA_934754735.1 uncultured Candidatus Melainabacteria bacterium | reverse complement strand
CTTTCTTTAACAGTAATCATCGTTAAAAACTCTAAACCACCTATTTTAAGAGGAACAGCAAATCTATGAATAATTTGACAATCATATAAAACTTCTTTTTTCAATTCAGCATGTTTGAGAATTGGCATTGCGGCATAAAATATTAAATCTACGTTGGCAACAATTTCTTTTTTAAGATAACTGAATTTACCTTGTGTATCTTTTGTGAAAACGGTTGAAATAATTTTGTTTAAGTGCTTTTTGGATAGTCCTGCAACCATTTTTGAATACTTGTTTTGAAAATATAATTTGTTTTTATCTTTCAAAACGGCATTATGTATATCTGACTTTTTAATATCCTTAGCCGCAATTCCCTCGAATTTTAAATGTTTAATATCTAAAATTGCAACATCATTGATACCTGTGAAATTGTAAAATTCAACTTTTACAACTTTACCGTCTTTTCGATATAACTCAAATGGTTTTAAAGCAATATTACTCACGGTTCTAATTTTAACACAAAGTCGAAATAATAACGAAAGCAGGGATTTCCATAATTGAAAAAATTAGGGAAAATAAAATATTAATTTGTATGTTTAAGGTTGAATTGTAACAATTTTAAATTTAATGTAACAGAAACCTAAAGTTTTTGAAATTTATGTCGATATAAGTATTATGGACGGAAGAATTGATGGACAATTTACAATAAAACAAGGTAGCATAACTCAAGGAATTGCAAAAGAGTTAGGCCTGTCTTCTGCTGAATGCAAGCAAATGGGAAGTGTTTGGAACCAAGTCCTTGCAGAGCTTAACAATTCTGAAAATTACACTATTGAGAACAATGGTAAAAATAATCAAAATAATAGTTTTACAGTTCAAGCAGGAGCAGTCATTAAGTTTACAAAAGATTGCTGGCAAAAAATTGTTGATATTGTAAATAATGCTCTTAACAAAAATATCAAAGTGGCAGATGAAAATACAAGAGAAAATAATACAAAAATTGGGAATGATTTAATAGAACGTTTTAATACGAAATTCCCAAACACAAAATCGTCGACTTATTATGTAGCATTGACAAACTATTTAGAAGCCAATAATGGTGATAGAGATAAAATTAATGAGCTTAGAATGAATGCAGAAACGCTCAGTAAAATAAGCGAGCAAGAAAATATTGATGATGTTCCGACTGAGGAACGACAAGTGATGGAATGTCGGCATAGAGCTAAAATCATCACAAAATGGCTTAAAGAGCAAGGAATAAACGATGTACAAGAAATTATGATATGTACAAAAGATATTAATTTTGAAAAAGGAGAGCATGTTTTTAATGTAATAGGAATGGCAGAGGACGCTGATACTAAAAACCCTAGCACATGGGGAGAAAACGCAATTGTTATAGACGCATGGTCTGGAAAAGTCTTTACTCCACAAGAAGCATTGGAATTTTTTAAGGATTTCTTTAACTATGATAGCGTAGATGATATTCAAACAGGAACTCATGAGGATATTCTTGGGTTATATAGACAAAAAAATACTCCAGCGAGTTATGATGATATACCTTCGCAAGATTTTGCAAATACAAAAGATGCTAGAGGTTTATATCTCGATAAATTAAACTTAACCGAAGAACAATTATTGAGTTTAACGATTGATAGTACAACAGTTTTATCAGAAGAACAACAAGCAATTTTAGATAAAGTAAAAGAAAATACTATGAACCCTGGATTAAATATTCGTTCTTTACACGAACAAGGAATTACAGGCAAAGGCGTTAGAATTGCTATTATAGATTCTGATATTAATGACAATCCCGAATTTAAAGACAGGGTTATTTCTCAAACAAACTTTGCTCAAAATAAAGACGGTGTTTACCATGGTAATGTTGTTTCATCTGTTGCAGTAGGAAAAGAATGTGGTGTCGCGCCGGATGCGGAATTGGCTTTTTATAGCGCAAATACACTTACGGAGCATGCGAAAGCCATAGAGAGCATAATTGCTAAAAATGAGGAATACAAGCAAAAAGGTGAACCTATAATATCTGTAATTTCAATAAGTTGTGGGTTTGACGTAGACAAAAAAGATAAGGATAATAATTATAAAAATTTAAGAAGAGTGATTGCAAAAGCTAAAAAAGCAGGTATCGCAGTTATAACAAATGACCCAAAAGAAGAGTATAAGCATTTCGCAGGAGCGGACAGAAATCCAAAGGCTGACCCTAATGATAAAAATTCATATCGGATGGATAGATTCAGACGTGATGGTCAATGGTGGAATGACAAAAAAGATAAAGAAAAAAACCAAACAATATTTGTTCCGACAGAACATAGAACAGTTGCGGATGAATATGATGGTTATCGCTATGAAGGTAATTTTGGCGGTGATTCTTGGGGTGCACCATACATAGCAGGTGTTTTTGCGTTAGCAAAACAAGTAAAACCTGATGTAACATATAAACAGTTCTATAATATTATGCAAAAAACAGCTGATAAGATGAATAATTATGATACAGGAACTTATGCAGGTAAATTAATAAATCCTAAAGGGATTATAGAATATTTACAAAATATGAAATAGTAAGATTATTGTAATACTTTAACTTATTTTCGAATATTCCTTGGAGGTTTAGTGATGTTATTTTAGTTCAAAGATTTGTTTTTGCAAACAGTTTAAATTGTAAAACACAGTGTTATTTAACATTGGATTTGAACGGATATGTATAAATTTAGCTATCGCGTTTCAATTATTATATCGTTGTTTATATTCATAGGGTTGAAAATTGTAAAATATCGGTTATAATAAGAGAGTAGAGAGAGGTCTTTCGACCTCTTGCACAATCCCTACATGAAGCTTGCGATAGTAAGTATCAAATGCCCTAGTACTATTAGGGCATTTTTTACTATTGCAAGTACTTCTTGTTTCGTCATGGCTTCCTCCTTTCTCTACACCTTTGCACAATGGAAGTTTGTCGTGTATGAGTAAAGGTTTCCACCATCTAGGAATTGCCCTACATGCTGATTATATTATAAATTTGCCTAAATTAATAACTAAAACAAGGATTTACAAAATTATGAATATTAGAGAAAATAAAAATATTAATTCCCTTGATTTGTAACAATTTTTATTATGAATTGTTACATATAGCAAATTTTATAATTTAGAAAACTTTATATAGATATGGTGTAAAAGGTAAAAGGTCATTAGCATGTCAGGTTATTCTGTAACGAATTATAATCCATATAAGGTCAATAATAATTTTGCATTTAGAGGATCGACAAATGCATCTTCTTATAATAATGTCCCACAAATAACTCAACAACCTGATACAGTTACTTTAAGCACTAAAAATAAAAAAGAGGGTTTATCTAATGGTGCAAAATGGGGTTTAGGTGGATTAGCGTTAGCTGGTGTAGCGACATTGGCTTATGTTCTGTCAAAAGGCAAAGTTGGCGCTAAACAAACTCAACAAATTGTAGAACAAGTAGAATTTAAACCTGCTAAGACAATAGAGGAAGCTAAAAAATTTGCAGAAAATACACTAAAAATTCAATACAATGATTATCAGTATGCTAATCTTGATTTATTAAATACTATTAATGAAATGTGTTCTAAACATACTAAACTAGGTAAATTTTTTGATGTAATACATTTCGAAAAACCAGGAACTCGTAATATTGAAAATCCAATGAGTTTTTCACCTATAAATAAAGGTGAATTTAATGCAAGAGTTTTACGTATTAATACAGACTACATAAATAAGTTTGATGATTTAATTAAATATGTATTTTGTCCTGATGACAGAATTAATGTAAATAAAATTATTAAAAAAACTGCCAATGGCACCTATGCGTTAACTAGGCAAGAATATGGTTCTGCATCATTAACCAAACTTATAAACAAGTTAAATTCATACAATAATAAATCCTCATATAAAGAAAAAATGGAAATATATGACGGTTTTAGCGAATTGATGGCCAATTATGATAATATCTTAAAAGGGAAAAATCTTATGAAAGATTTCTCATTTGATGGTGCTTTTTTACATGAAGCAGGGCATTCAGCACATTATAGTTTCAATCAAAAATTGTTTAAAGCAATGTTAGATGAAAAAAATGAAGTCGTTAAAGAATTCCTAAATAGTAATGAAATACAACAAACAGCTTTTAAAGTTTCTGATTATGCTACAAATAGCCCACTAGAATTTGTTGCTGAGGTGTGGAAAAGAATTCAACAAGGTAGAACTTTTCCAAATGATGTAATGGCTCTCTACAAAAAATATGGCGGGCCTGCTATTTCATAAATTTGATAAACTGCGTGCATCTTAAAAAAAGATGTTTTATTCTTTATGTATATAAATCATTCTTTTTCACCTATTTCTATTTGTATGCACTACATAATAAAAATTTTTAATTATTATATTATAAATAGTCTGTAGGTCAGGCAGTGCCTGACAAAAACTATTCTAACTTTAAACTTTTGGTTATAAATTAAAGGGTTTAAAGCAAATAATATATTATAATTCATTTTTCATATTTGAGAATTTTGTCAGGCACTGCCTGACCTACAGACTAGTTGTGCTTACTTATTTGGAAGTGTGGTGTAAAAAGGAGAGGGTTTTATTAACTTTTAGAATCTAATACCCTCTCAAGAATTTCTAAATTCTAGGACTAAATCAACTGAAAATTTTTATGTCCTTTCATTAAGAAATTCTATCTCTCCTTAAGAGAGAGTTATAATTGTTACAATTCCTTAATATTCTACTCCAAATTTAGCAACTTTTATTTGGTTTTAGACTTTATTAATATAAGGTTAGAAAAAAGTAGGAAGGCGATTGTATGTCATCAATTAATAGCAATTATTTGATTTTACCTCAAAATTATTATCAAACATCTCAAACTCCATGTGCGCCTGCGTTTCGGGGGGGGGGTAGAGTCTAATCCGCTTCCTACGCGAGCAATACAGCCTTCTCAACTATCGTATCCACCGGATACAATAGAGTATTCTGCCACAAATAAAATCAAAAAACCAAAAGACAAAATGTCTACTGGCGTTAAATCTTTGTTATGGGGTGCCGGTTTAACGACTCTTGTCGGATTAGGACTTTGGTTTACCACAAAAGGAAAAGTCAAACCAAAACCTCTAACAGAAGTTCAATGTAAGAAATTAGAAGAATTAGTTTCTAACGGAAAAATAGATAAAGAATATGCTGAAATTTTTAAGAATATGAATGGCCTAAAATTTAAGGACAGAGTTTTTAATACGTATACTGATTTAGCAGAACAAATGGGATATAGATTTCGTTCAGATAGACCAAATCTCAAATTCAGCACAAAGCGCTCCGGTGGCGGTAATGCAAGCACTGATGAGATAACAATTTATCTACAAGGTGGTAGTAATGTAAGTGATATTTACAAAACAATACGACATGAATTAGAACATTTTAGACAAAATGACCTTGTATATAGAAGTTTTGGCGAAGAAGCATATATAAATGCGCAAATTTTACCTATTTTAAAAAGACTTGAGATTAATGAAGCAATGTGCATTAAAGAAACAGGAAAAAAATATTCTGAATTAACAAATGCTGATATTGAAAACTATAAAGCTAATGCAAGAAAGACGATAAAAAAAGAATGTAGTAAACTACGAAGCTTACTTGAAAGAAAAGGGAAAATAGATATTAATTCTGAAGAATATAAAGAAGCTGAATTGTATCTTAATGCAATGAAGGAATATGAAACTATATTTATGTATGATGAAAATTTAACCGCAGAAGCAGTACAAAAATTAAAACAAACAAATCCTGAACGTTTTAGTTTCTTGCAAGAAGCTTACGAACGCTATAAGAACAACCCGCTTGAAGTTGGAGCAAATAGAGAAGGTAAAAAATTTGGAGATATGTACAAATTATTCTACGAAGAAGTTATAGAAAAAACAGGAGCTAAATGGGATTAGTAGGTTGGGCTTTCAGCCCAACAAAAAACTATAATTTAATTCTTTAGACATATTCTAAAAAATATGCTAGAATGCTTCTATGGAAAAATTTGATTATGGAATTATAGGTGGTGGACCGGCAGGATATACAGCCGGCATGTTTTTAGCAAAAAAAGGTTATTCAGTTGTATTATTCGAAAAAGATTGTTTAGGCGGAACCTGTCTAAATCGAGGTTGTATTCCAACAAAATCTTTTTTACATTCATCTGAATTATACGCAAAAATTAAAAATTCAAGCGACTTAGGTATAAGCTTTGAAAATTTCAATTTCGACTTTTCAAAAGTTGTTGAAAAGAAAGACAAGGCAATTGAAAAGATTAGAAAATCTTTAGAATTAGCTGTTAAAAATTCCGGTGTAAAAACTATTTACGAAGAAGCCTGCGTAGAAGGAAAACTTATCAAAACTGCGAGTGATACTTATGAAGTTGAACACATAATCATTGCAACAGGTTCAAAGCCTCGCGAAATCAAAGGGCTTGAATTCGACGGAAAATTTATTTTGAGTTCTGATGACATTTTAAAAATTCAAAAACTTCCAAAATCGGTTTTAATAGTCGGCTCCGGCGCTATTGGAACAGAATGGGCAAGAATCCTATCAAATTTTGAAGTTGAAGTAACCGTTGTTGAAATGGCTGAACACCTTGTTCCGCTTGCAGATATAGAAGTTTCGAAACGTATTGAAAGAATTTTCAAACAGAAAAAAATCAAATTCTATTTAAACGATTGTATTTCTGAAATCAAAGACAGAACTGCGATTCTAAAAAGCGGAGTGGAAATAACTCCAGATTTTATCCTTGTTGCGACAGGACGACAACCTGTTTGTCCGACTTGCGATGGCGATATTATCGGTGATGCTTGCGGTGAAATTCAACTTGCACATTACGCAATTCATCAAGCGAAAGCTTTAGCTCTTGGAATTCCTTTTGACAAAAACCTTGTACCTTCTGTAATTTATGGTGAGCCTGAAATTGCATGGGTTGGAATTAAAGAGCAGGATATAGATGAAACATATAAAATCGCAAAACTTCCGATTACAGCACTCGGAAAAGCTTGGTGTGATGACTCAACGGAAGGTTTTATCAAAATAATTACAAAAGACGGGTTGATAAAAGGCGCACACATTGTATCGAAAGAAGCGTCATCATTGATTCATACAATTTTAGTTGCAATACAAAATAATTTATCAGTTGATGATTTGAAAAAAGTTTGCTTTGCGCATCCAACTTATTCTGAAGGAATATTTGATTTAATAATCTAATTCTGGTTTTAAATACATGGAAAACTTTATAAAAAATCTTGATAAACAATTAAAAACATATTTTTCTACGCACAAAGAATATATTCAATGCAAAATCGGATGTTCTGCGTGTTGTGAAAAAGGCGATTATCCGCTTTCTGCACTTGAATTGCAATATCTTATGAAAGGCTATATTGCTCTTGATAACGATACTAAACAAATAGTGCAAAATCAAATAAAAACAATGGAAAAAGGTGGCGCTTGCCCTTTTCTTATTAATAAAAAATGCTCAATTTATCCTTACCGCCCAATAATTTGCCGAGTGCACGGACTTGCTTATATATGCAAAGAGCATACAATCAAACTTCCTTATTGTGTAAATTATGGCAAAAATTATTCAAGCGTATATAAAAACAACGAATTTTTAATAACTCCGATTTTAGCCAAACTTGACACCCCAAATTTACTGAAAAACTGTAATTATGGTGAAATCAAAAATCTTTATGATTGGATTAAGCACTAGGATTTTATCATCTCCCAAGCGTTGCGAGGACAAACACCTGCGCAAATTCCACATCCAATGCATTTTTCATCTTTAACAAAATAATTCTTGTTTTCTTCGGCTATAGCTTTTTGTGGGCAATTATTTAAGCACAAATCACAACCGACGCATTTTTCAGAATTCCAAACAGGTTTTCGCAATCGAGCAATTCCACATTCTGCTATACCATAAACTTCGCCATTATCTTCTACTAAATCGCCAAACAGGCCTTCTTTAAACCATTCTGCATCTTTAAATTCTTTAACAGAAATCTTTTTTTCTTTCAATTCTTTTGGAAGCGGAACAATTTTTGACCACTCAGAAAAATCAAGAAGTTTGTTTTTTAATTCAGGATGTTCAATCGCATTTAAAAAATCTTCCATGCCGGCAGTTAAGAAATCTTTGTCGAACTTATCAAGCTTAACAACTTCTACGCATTTTGCCAAACCTTCGACTTTACCGCGAATGTAAACTATTCCGCCAACCATGCCGACACAAGAGCGATTACCGAGAATTGACGGTAAATTTTCGCAGTCATAACCGCAAATTACGGCAATTCCGCCACCCATAAACTCAAAGCTGAAAGAACCTGTGTTTTTAAGTACCCAAAATTGTGGTGGTTCAAATTTTGGATCGTGTTTCATCAATGCGCCAGAACGTGTTCCAACTCGACCGCCTACGTAAATTTTGCCACCGGCTGCGCAATGTGCAGCAGTATCTCCGCCATCACCTTTAACAACAATTTCTGCACCGGAATTTAACCAGCCAATATCTGCCGGAGCTGAACCATCAACTACGGTTTTTGTTCCATCCATTCCCATTGCGCCAACTCTTTGTCCGGGGTTGGTTACATGGAAAGTTAAATTGTTATTTACAGAATGTTTACAACCGCCGCCGATATCGTGTTGTCCGCAAGCCTCGATTTCAAACTCGCAAACTCCTTCTTCAATTTTTTTGTAAATCGTTTGAAGAAGTTCTTGTGTTGACATTCTTGTATTATTTTTTAGTGATTTTATTTTGCAAATTGTCATAACGATTCCTCTTGTCCTAGCTGAATAAGTGAATTAATATATTTTTAATGCACCCTAAGTGTTGGTTTGAACATTGTAATATTTACTTTTTTCACACTATCACATTGCATTTTAATTACTTGTTCATAAGTTTTTGCTTCCGCACTACTGCAACGATTAGCAAGATTTGTACCTATAATACTAGATGCAAACATAACAAACAATCCTGCAAGCATTTTACAAGAATCTTTTAATGTCTCATATAAATGTTGGCGTTTTTCTATGTCATTACTTAAAAATCCTTGATTTTTATCTTTAGCATTTTGAGCCATTTTTTGTTTACTATCTATTTTTTGCTTTCCATAAAAATTTAAAGCAGTTTCTTGTTTTTTCGCATAAATCGGTCTAGTATTTAAATCTACAAAATTAATTTGTTGTATCATATTTGCCTTTCTATTTTTTAATTTCGTTTATATGGTGTTTCTCTAAAGCAAAAATAAAAATAAACAATTGAAAATTATTTAATACTATTTTCCATTTTCCACTTTCAATTTTCCATTGACAGAGGTAGGGTGCAATTTTTTGCACCATATAAATAACCTTCAACTTTCCACTTTCAACTGTCAACTTATAACCCTTCATTAATTTATCGCCTTAATATTCTAACAACTATACTGAATATCCAGTCTTCTTGAAATGTGCTTATCTACCGTAATCAACGCATCTGAACGTCCGACAGGTAAAGTTGAACAGCCAACAGGTGCCATAAGCTTCTTGAGTTCAATATCTGTCGCTAGGATGTAATTAACAAGGTTTTGCGCAACCTTATCAACATCAAGCCTTTTAACCAAGCATTCTTGCTGTGCTGCAATTCCCGCAGGACAAAGCCCTGTATTACAAGCGTTGCATTTACCGGTGTCGTTACCGACACATCCTGCAATTTCCATAAGCATTCTGCCCGTAAATACACCGTTTGCGCCAAGACAAATAAGTTTGAACGCGTCAGCCGCGAAGCTTCCTGTTTGTCCTAATCCACCACCTGCAAACAATGGAATTTCGCCTTGTCTGCCTTGATGAACAGCTGCTAAATAACAATCTCTAAGTTTTGACGTTATCGGATGTCCAGTATGGTTCAGAGAAATTTCGTGTGCTGCACCCGTTCCGGCTGCTAAACCGTCAAGGAAAAATCCGCCAACAATGTTATAAGGGTCGCGAAGCAAGTTGTTGTAAACAGAAACACTCGTAACAGACGCCGCAACCTTAATCGCAACAGGAACTTTGAAATTAAACGCCGCATTCATAGACAAAAACATCTTTTGAACGCTTTCTTCTATCGAATACAAGCCTTGATGCGTTGGTGGAGAAAGTAAATCTGCTTTTGGTACACCTCTAATTTCTTGAACGTATTTTGCAACTTTGCTTGCAAGTAAAAGCCCGCCGTCTCCTGGTTTAGCGCCTTGACCGATTTTGATTAAAATACCGGCAGGATCTTCTGTCATCTCAGGCAAAGACTTTATAATTCTGTTCCAACCGAAATGACCTGACGCGATTTGCAAAATCATGTATTTTACATATCTTGATTTTAAAAGCTTAGTCGGAATTCCGCCTTCTCCGGTACACATACGAATTGGAATTCCCATAACTTCATTTAAATAAGCTGTTGCAATCGCCATAGCTTCCCACATACGCCAAGAAACTGCACCGATAGACATATCGCCGAAAATTATCGGATAAATCCATCTGTTAGGTGGAAGAGAAGCTGTTTCAATAATTTTTCCGTCTTTAACGTCAAAATTCAATTTGTCGGCTTTTAAAACTCGTCCAAACGGAGTCTTTAGTTCAAAAGTGTGTCTTTGTGCGTCCAAAGACGGGTCTGTCATTTGAGAAATTCTACCGATTTTAATTTTGTCCAGAGTTCGACCTTCGGTATTTAAGTTAGAACGTCCGCCTTTCTTAAACGAATCAGCTTTTTGAGCTCTATAGGCCACAGAATACTTGTCATCTTTGTTGCGAACCGCTTTTATTGCACCATTTGGGCAAACATTAGCACACATTCCGCAACCATGACAATAGTTATCCAAAGAAACTCTTTGCTTGATTACTAAAACTTTTTCGGCTTTTGATTTTGATAAAATCGAATTTGTTTTTCTTGTTTCAACCGCCGGAACAATCGCGTTGAAAGAGCATGCGGCCGTACATTTTCCACAACCTATGCATTTTTCTTCGTCATACTCGATTATCCAAGGTAAGTCGCTTTTATGAAGTTCATTAATTTTTACTGTTGCCATCTTTCTACCGTCAAATCATCCCTAACTATTACTGTCTCATGCTCATTTGGATAAATATCCTGTGTTATATCTCTATTCGGCATCAAATCGTTTATTCCGACAACTTCTGATGTCATAATTACTGTGTCATTATCACGTCCGATTACAACCGGACGAAGCTTTTTAGAATCACAAACACAAAGGAGTTCTTTATTTGGAGTTACTGCAAGAAGTGTATTTGGGCCGTTGATTTCCAAATGAGATAATGATGCTTTTATCCTCAACAAAATTTCTTTATCTTCACGCTTAATAATTTCATCATACCCTAAAGGCGTTATCGTGTGTTTAAAATATTGAAGCGGCCAACCAAGAATTTTATTGATGTAATGTAAAGAGTATAAAAGACATTGTGAATCTGATTCAAAGCCCATATAACCTTTGTAAAGTTTTTGTTGATAATACTTGTTTTTTTCGT
>CAKVJE010000059.1 GCA_934754735.1 uncultured Candidatus Melainabacteria bacterium | reverse complement strand
CAAATGGGTAGAGATATCGCAAATAATCCGAGAACAAGCTTTGGCTTTGCTGATCAGATTTATAGACAGATGGAGAAATATGTCAACTAACATTTTGAAAAAATGTTAGTTGAATGGAAAATTGAAAGTGGAAAATGGAAAATTATTTTAAATAATATTTAAAATAAATACGTTCAAAACTGAACACTTTCAAAAAAGAAAAAATTAATACAATTTTCCACTTTCAATTTTCCATTTTCCATTCAGGCAAAAAGAATTTAATTTTCTAATCCAGAAAGGACAACCATGTTACCAAGAATAGAATCAAATTCAGTACAACAATTTAGCGCATTAAGTGCGTTTAAGTCTAATAAAAATTTAGCACCTCAAAAAGAGGAAAATTCAGAAATCGAAGTTTCTCGCGGTACGGAAACAGCATCTGCAAAATCTTTATTGGATAGAATTGATGTAAATGATGTACGAGAATGTGCAAAAACTGTTGGAGAATTCAACATTTCGGATGATGACATAAAGTATGGATTGCTTTATGGTAGAAGTGTGATAGCAGAGTTTTTGTGCTAACTAAAATGGTAAGAAATTATGGGGATTAAAAGGAAGTAGATAAGGTCAATAAGTGAATAGGTGAATGAGTGAATAAGTTCTTTAAAGGAATTGTAAAAGATAAATTCGTTCACTGAACTCAGTATAAAATAGGAAAATTTAAAACGAACTTATTCACCTATTCACTCATTCACTTATTCACTTCTTTTCAAAGAGGAACAACAAATGAAAAAAGTTATACTAACAATAGCATTAATCTTAACCACTGCAACAATGGGTGTGCAAGCAGAATCTTTGTTTACGCTTGGTGCCAGTCAAAACTATGCCGGTGTTCCTCGCTCTTTGTTTGGCGGAGTTCAAGCGCACCAAATAGGGGATTTGTTGTCAATAATTATGAGTGAAAATATCACTGTTAGTGATAATTTAACATATTCTTCAGAAAAATCTTCTATAACAGAAGATTCTTTCACAAACTTTCTAAAAGATTGGTTTGGACTTAAATTTTTGAAAGGCTCAAACGGTTACGGCGGTTCTAACGAGGTTTCAAACTCAGCTGCCGGCGGTCGTTCTATGTCATTTGGCGACAAAATCGCAGTACAGGTTGTACAACAACTTCCTAACGGAAATTTAGCGGTACAAGGTAAAAAGACATTAGTAAACGGCAATGAAAGAATGGATTTTATTATAACGGGTGTGGTCGATCCTCGTTGGCTTAATGTAAATGGCGAAATCTATTCTTACAATGTTTCTAACCTACAATTCGCGTTGTCAGGTAGAGGCGCAATATCTAGAAATCAAAACGAAGGAATATTTAATAGGTTTATTAAATACTTATTCTAATAAAGAGGTTAGTTTAGAAGTTGAGAAGTTGAGAAGAAGTTATAATATTTCCAATAAATAAACTTGTTGTAAAAAAGAATAATCTAAAACCTCTTCTTAACTCCTAAACTTCTAAACTTCTAAACTAAAAAATGAACACACAATTCCAAAAATTAAACGAAATACTGGATAATGAAATCAAGGCTTATACTAAGCTTAAAGCGTTTTTTGAAGAAAAACGCGATAGCTTGAAAAGTTCTAAGCCTGATGATTTGGGTGTTCTTGATAACAAAATTTTGGCACTTAATAACCAAATAACAAAACTTAATAACGAAAGAATGGATGTTGCTGCGGAACTTGGAAAGTCAGACGCAAATATGTCTTGGTTTATCGAAAAGGCAGAAGAACAAGCGCCTGAATATGTTGAAGTTCTAAAAGACAAGAAAGTTAAGATTTGTAAATTAATTTCAGAATTAACGTTATTAAATAATCAAAATGTGGAACTATTAAAACATGGCATTATAATTTCTAACAAGATGTTGGAAACAGTTATAAATGCTTTTGCTCCTCAAGGATGTTTTTATAATGGAGCAGGAAAAACAGACACACATGACGTTGACATGTGGACAATAAACGAAGAAATATGATGAACTTTTGTATGCACACGCATAAAAAGTTTCAAATTATTTGCACTGAAAAAATAGGATATGAGGTACAACAATGGTTAGCTTATTATCAGCACTAAATATGACAGGTAACACGCTTTCAGTAAACGAAAAAGCGATTAGCGTTGTTTCGCATAACGTTGCGAATATGAATACTGATGGATATCACAAACAACGTGCTAACCTTGAAACTCGTAACATAGCCGGTGCAATCGGTAATAATGTTAACAATCAAGTACGCGCAAATGGTGGTGTAAAAATCGCAAATATTATGCGTTACAATGATGAATTTCTTAACAATTACTATCGCACGCAACTTTCAGAACAAGCAAAATTAAACGCTCAACTTGACGGTTTAGGTGATTTATCAAGTATTCTTAATGACTTGGAAGGAACAGGTATCGATGCTCAACTTTCAAAGTTTTATGAAGCATTAAATAATTTGAACAAATATCCTGCGGATTCAACTGCAAGAACAAATTTTATTGAAACAGCAAAAACTTTGACTTCTGTTTTGAACGGCAAATATACACAACTTCAGCAAAACACATCTGAGGCTTTGGGTGATGGTGAGTCAATAGAAAGCTTGAAGAATTCAAAAATCTACGTTCAATATTCAGCTTTTAACAATAAGCTGGAAGAACTTGCAGCAGTAAACAAGGCTTTAATTTCAACTCAAACAGGGACGCTTGAAGCAAACAACTTGCTTGATAAACGTGATTTGATTTTGAATGATATAGCAAAATTCAGTGATATTACAGTAGAAGAAAAACATAACGGCGCTGTTAATGTTTATATTGGCGGGAATTCTGTTGTTGAGTGCGCTAAGGTTACAGGAAAATTGGAAATTGAAACCGCAAAATCATATTGTGATAAACAAAATCCTCCAATTATTTATCCTGATGATTGGAAAGGTGAAAATGCAGTAATCAGTATTGTTAATCCTGAAACAAAAGAAGTTATAAGTGCAAATGCTAATGCAGACATTACATCAGGTACATTAGGCGGTTTGCTTCACTTCGCAACTGATACAGGCAACGGCGAAAACGGGATTAATGCAGGCACTGTAATGAATGGTTTAAACAAACTTGCGCAAACTATTGCAAATGTGTTTAACGATTTGAATACAAGAAACGGCGCTTATTGTATTGACCCTAATGACACAAGCAAATTAAAAGCTACTGATGCGGACAATTTAATTTTTGTAGGGCCTGACGGAAAAACAGCAACAGGAATTACTGCCGGAAATCTTCAAATAAATTCTGCTCTTTTAACAGAAGACGGCTGTTGGAAGCTTTCTTGCGCATATTTTGATAATGCTGCAAATTTTGATGAAAATGCTGTGGGAAACGCGCAAAACGTTGAAAGCATGATTGGTACGAGAAATGCCAAAAATGCTGATTTAAACAATACTTCTATTGAAGAATTCTATACAGCTTTAGTCGGCAAAGTAGCTTCTGCCGGAAGTAATATAAAATCATTGGCGGATACACAAGATCAGGTTGTTCAGTCAATTGAAAGTAAAATTAAGGATTCAACAGGCGTGGATTTAAACGAAGAATTGGTAGACTTAGTTAAGTATCAAACAGCATATCAAGCAGCTGCACAAGTTTTCAACACTTGTAACAACTGTCTTGATGTTCTTATGAATTTGGGAGGTTAGTTGAATGGTAAATAGAATTTCAACAAGCGGAAAATATTCTCAATTAGTTGCTGATATGCAAAAGCAACTCAATAGTTATAACAAACTTACTAAACAATTGGCTTCCGGAAGCAAAATTACAAATATTACGGATGATCCTATTGCGGCAGTTAATATTTTGAATACAAGCCGTCAATTAGGGCAGATTGATACTTTTTCTCAAAACGTAGAAATTGCTCAAAAAGAATTAAGCGCTTTGGATGATTTGATGGATTTGGCAAACGGTTATTTATCAAACGCTTGGGATAAAGCTGTTCAAGCTAACAACCAAACTTATAGTGAAACATCCTTGAAGGCTTTGAAGGTTGAAATTGATGAATTAACAAAAACAATGGTGGATTTAGCGAATACTGAATATGATAATAACTATATTTTCTCTGGTGCTAATACTAAAACAATTCCTTATACAATAGATGATAACGGAGATATTATTTATAACGGAACTCCACACGACAATCCTGATTATATCAGACAAACAGAAGTTGCAGACGGCGTTTTTGAAGTAATTAATACAACCGGCGATAAAGTTTTTGGTTACTATAAAGCTCAAGCACAAGACGCTAACGGCAATAATTTGTTTACAGACGTAGACGGCAAAACTGTTGTAGAAACTGTTGATGCTCAAACAGGTGTGAAAAGCTATGCGTACGAAAACGGAAATCCATATACAGGAGATCCAAATAAAGATTTGAAAGTAAAAGAAGATTGTTCGGGTGTTATGGGAGCTTTGAAAAAACTAAGCAATTCTATTCAAAAAGTTTTGGATGGCAAAACAGAAGAAGGCTATAAAGAAATGAATTCTACTTTGGATATGTTTTCTAATTCTTTAACCCAAATTACAACCGAACAAACTAAGTTTGGCGGTGTTGCAAACAGATTGGAAATGACAAGTTCGACTTTGGAAACCAATAACGAAAACTTAACTGGTTATTTGTCAGAAATCAAGGATATTGATTTGACAACAGCGATTACAAACTGGATGCAAGCACAATACGCTTATCAGGCAAGCTTGCAAGTTACTTCAGCTTCTGTGGGGATGAGTTTGTTGAATTATCTGTAAAAATTTTGTTAGCCTTCCTCACGGATGAAGAAGGCTAACGATAAATTGTCAGGCAATGCCTGACCTACAAAATTACAAAAGGTAGGGTGCAATTTTTTGCACCAAAAACAAAAAATAAATAATCTACAATTTTAATATACTTACCATTTTCAAGGACATTCTTATGTCCTTTTTTATTTCTTTATACAAATCGATTGATGAATGAGATAAAACTTCTCTTTGATATCTGTTAAACTACCAAGCATAGGAGCGGTGTTGTAACCTTTGCAGTGATTTATTATTAGTGTTTTTAGAAATTTTAATTAATTGAAAATAGCAAAAAAAATTTTTACGTGTTTTTAAGAGAATATGAATATAATATCTTTTCAAAATAATTATAATAAAACTCCTGTTTTTCAAGGCTATTCAAGAGAACTTCATAATTCACTTGATAGAATACTTAGAAAACCGCAAATTTCGCCTCAAGATGAATTGATATTATCAGAAGCTGTTAATAAAGCTTATTCTTCGATAATAAAACCGGATAGGTTTATTGAACAGGGGACACATAATTCTGTTTATAAAATAACACGTAAGTATGCAGCACGAATACCTAATGATATGGTAGGAGCAAAAACGAATGTAATTGGAAACATGAAATTAGGTCGAGGAGTTTTTAAAGAATTAACCAATTATTTTGGTGAAGCTATTGTTGAATTCGGACGATTTCAAATTTTAAAAAATATAGGTAAACATAGACCAGCCGGAGTGCCAAAACATATAAGCGAGAATTTAAGTAAGACGCAAGTTAATCATTATTATCTAACAAGATATTTACCAATTTTCTCGCAAGTTCCGCAATCAAGTTATGATGAATTTGCTTTAAATTTAGCGAGTTTAAATGAAATAAAAACTGGTATACGTCAATATTGTGCATTTGATTCTCTTAATCCAAATAATGTCGTTCTAAAAAAAGGAAAATTATATTTGGTAGATGACATTGATACAATGCAAGATATGTCTTATGCCAATACTACTGCAAAAATGTTCGAAGTGTTTTTGAACAATGCAACTTATAATCAAGCTTCACCGGAAGGAAATGATGAACAAGTTAAAATGATGAGAAAAATTTTAAAGAAAGTTTTGTTAGCAGCTTCAAATGCACAACTAGTACATGTGAATTCAAAAGAAGATGCCAAAAATTGGCAAATCGCTTTTGCAAAATGTCATATAAAAGATAATGCTGAAAAAATTTTAATATCACTTGAAAAAATAGAATATCCGGCAGAGGATAAAGTTACTAGAAGAAAAAAAGTGACAGCATTTATAAATAGACTTTTTATAAAAAATTCAATAAACGAAATTTAGTAAATAGATTTTTTTTATCAATGATAATATAATATTTGTATGGGGAAGTTTGATTTATTTAACAAGTTTAATAGTGCCGTAATTGTGCTGAATGAAAATCGTGAAACTGTGTTTAGGAACAATGTTTTTAAACGTATTTTTTCGGATTTTGAAAATATAAAAAAGTTTTCGCATAAATTGAATTATAATGTTTGCGCACTTGTAAGTAATGACGTAAGCGTGCATTCTCCTATAACACAAGCGATAAATTCTAAAGAAGATTTTTCTGCTCATGTTTTGTATCAAAGTTCAAATAATGATTATTCTTACTATGATTTGAATGCTACTAAAAAAGGCAAGTATACACTAATTGTTTTTACTGATGTTACGGCAAAAATTAGTTTAGAAAATGTATTAAACAGAAATCAAAATTATCAGAAAAAAATTACGTTGTTGGAAAGTGAAAATAAAAATCTCTCTAAAATCAAACTCCAAGCTCAGTCTCAAGCAATGAAATTGCTTCTGTTGAACAATATTTCTAATATTATAAGAGAATCTATTGATACTTCTGTAATTTTAAAGTCTGCGTTGGAAGAACTTGCGCAAATGTTTGGTGCGTTTCGAGCTTATTATGCGGCTGTTCAAAAAGATGACAAATTCTTAATCAAAGAGTCTTTAGAAAAAAAAGATATAGGTTTAACAATTTCTTTTGATAGAAGCGTTAGTCAAAATATTAATAATGGCAAGGTTTCATGCCTAACATGCATGAAAGAATATAAAGAAGCAAAACCATTTAAAGAAATCGTACAGAGGATTGTTGTGCCGATTTTTCATCTTAATTCGCTTTTAGGAATAATTGTGCTTTCTACAAAACAGAAAACGAAACTTGATGATACATTAGAAGTTCTGAATGGTGTGTCTTCTCAGTTAGGCAACGCGATTATTCAAGCAGAGCTTTATAAAAAGAATGCGCGAATGGTTAAAGATTTGACTAAAACGTTAAAAGAACTTCAAGACACACAATTAAAACTTATTAATTCCGAAAAAATGGCTTCTTTAGGTCAGCTTGTTGCTGGTGTTGCGCACGAAATAAATACGCCAGTTGCTTCCATAAAATCAAATAATGAAATAATGAAAAAACTGATTTTGCAGGTAGAAGACGAGGATACAAAGGATTTGCTTAAAGAAATTAATGATATTGATACAGAAGCTATCGCACGTATTAACAGACTGGTGGTATCTTTGAGAAAATTTGTAAGACTCGATGAAGCAGAGCTTCAAGAAGCCGATATCAATCACGAAATTGATTTAACGCTTGATTTAATCAGGCATGAAACGAAAAATCGAATAACAATTGTGAAAAATTATGGTAAAATTCCACCAATTAAATGTTATCCAAATATGTTGAATCAAGTATTTATGAATATCCTTGTAAATGCCGCGCATGCTATCGAAAAAGAGGGAATAATCACTATTGACACAAATTATGAAAATAATAATTTGGTTGTAAAAATTAAAGATAACGGATGTGGAATAAAAGAACCGGAAAAAATATTTTTTGCAGGTTATACGACAAAGGGAGTTGGTGTTGGAACTGGGTTAGGGCTTGCAATTTCTCAAAAAATAATTGAAAAACACGAAGGAAAAATAGAAGTTAAAACAAAAATAAATGAAGGTAGTGAGTTCGTCATTACTATCCCGAGTAAGTAGTATTTATTAAGTTTTATAAAGTCGTATTTTTTAATCTATATCTAAGTTGTAGACGTATCACAATTATAATATTAATTAACTTTTGTAAAATTATCTGGTAAGGTAGTCATAAAAATGCAAAAATATGGTATATTAATACTACTGAGATTAAGTGTAAATTTTACCCTAATTAGGGTATGTAACAAAATCTTTACAAAACGAAAAAAAATGGCAATTTTTAAAATAAAGAAAACTTTATATTACTGTGTAGAATTTTAAATTGATATATTGCATATCGGAGGTAAAGTGTATGGCAATTACTGTAAACAGCAAAAAGAAACAAGTAAAAAAATCTTTCCAAGAACTTATTAATGATTTGATGTCATCAAGTTCAGAAAAAGTTAGATATAATGCCGCTCGTGTTCTAGGCGAAATGGGCGATTCTAAAGCTGTTGAACCGTTAATTAATGTTCTTAAAAATGACAAAAACGGTTCTGTTCGTTTATATGCAGCTCGTGCATTGGGCGAATTAGGTGATACAAAAGCAACTGAACACTTAATCGAATCTTTAAGAGAAGATCGTAACGTAGATGTTAGAGTTCGTGCAGCTCGTGCTTTAGGTCGTTTAGGCGGTAAAATTGTTGTTGAACCACTTGTAGAAGCTTTAAATGATGAAAATTCACAAGTTTGTATTACAGCAACAGATGCTTTGATTGAAATAGGTGATGTTGCGACAGATGCTTTGATGAATTCATTAGATCATGAAAAAGTTAATGTTAGATGTGATGCTACAAGAGCATTGGGTGAAATCGGCAACAAAAAATGCGTTGATAAAATCATTAATATGTTATATGACGAATGGGTTAACGTAAGAATTTATGCAGTAACTTCATTGGGCAAATTGAACGATACAAAAGCAGTTCCTGCGCTTATTGATGTTATGAAAAATCGTTCAGAAAACGATTTAGTTAGAGCTGGTGCAGCTGCTGCTTTAGGCGTACTTCGTGATCAAAGAGCATTGTTACCATTAAGAGAATTGATTATGGAAGCTGAAGAGTTGGGTGAACTTGAAGATACAGCTCTTAAATCATTCAAGAAAATTATGGCAGCAAACTGGCAAGCAATCCCTGGTGCTACTCAACAAAAGAAACCAACTACAGCTTGTTAGTTGATTAAAAAATTAAAAATATAAAAATCTCCAATTGCCTAATAAGTAATTGGGGATTTTTTATTGATACAATAATATAGATTGCATTTGTTTGGCTAAATGCCTTTTAAATGCAATCTAAAAATTTTGATATAAAATATAAAGTTATTATTTTATAATTTGTGGCATTTGCACAAAAATATTAATCAAGTTAGAAGTTTCTCTACGATTTAATATCATTATTCATTGGCTGAATATCAAGCTTAGAGAATGTTCTGGTTGCTTTTGCAAATTTATAACTTCCGGGTGGAGTTGTGGCAGAAAGTGCTGCTACAAATCCTGCTGATAAACCTGCTACAATGCCTGTTGTGGTTGTTAAAATTTGTTGTAAAACGGAAGCTTTTCTTGCTAATGAATAACCAATTCCGGCACCGGTTATTCCGGCTGCTCCAACAATTAGTCTGGATAAATTTCTTCTCTTTTTGATATCTGCATCAGAAGAATTTTCTGCAACATATTTTTGAATTTTTGGTGCAGCATCCATAATATCTTTATAAGCTGATTCAAATTTATCTGTATCTGCACTGGCTACGCTCAAGCGCCCAGCTTCTTTGCCTTCTGAGTCAATAACTCTATAAATCGCTCTACCGTTTTCTGTTGCGCCTATCCGTTGGATATTACCGTAAGAATTTTGTTTAAAACCTGTAATTCCAATATTCATTCCATTGGTCATAAAATCACCTTCACACAATTATACTTATACATATAAAGTAATCCAAAAAAAATAATTTGCTAGTTTATGAAGCTTTGTTAAGACAAATTGTGATGACTTCCTTGTCTTGTATCCCGCCTTAAGAATTCTCTATCAATTTTATTTAGGCAATCAAGTTTTTTGCCAATCCAACGAGGGGCAACAAGTTCTGTCCTCAAACCGTTTCCGGCAAGGCGATGAATTGTCGTTTGAGGAGGTAAATATTCCAAAAAATCACAAACTGTATTCACATATTCATCTTCTGACATAAATTCAATTTCGCCTTTTCTATACATATCAGCGAGTTCAGTTCCTTCTAAAGCGCAAAGCATGTGAATCTTAACTCCTTCAGGTTCAAGTTTTGCAATAGTTTTAGCAGTTTCCATCATTTCTTCGTGATTTTCAAATAAATTTAAAATGACGTGCAAGCAAGTGTTAATACCATATTTTTTAGTATTTTCATATGCGTCTAAAAAGCATTTATAATCATGTCCGCGATTAATCTTTTTTAAAGTCTTATCATGCACGCTCTGCAAGCCGTATTCAACCCAAGTGTAATAATCTTTTGTAAAAGAAGAAATCAGTTTTAATTTATCATCATCCACACAATCCGGACGCGTACCTATCGAAAGTCCGACAATATCAGGGTGCGTCAAAGACGCGGTATAAATTTTTTCCAATTCGTTAACGGGTTTATACGTATTAGAAAAAGCTTGAAAATAAGACATGAATTTTTTCGCTTTAAATCTTCTAGCTAAAGTTTCCGCGCCGACTTTAACCTGTTCTTCTATGCTTAAAAGATTTGAATGCGCTTGTGAAAAGCTTCCGCCGTCATCACAAAAAATACAACCGCGATTAGAAATTTTACCATCGCGATTTGGACAGGAAAAACCGGCATCTAAAGTTATTTTATAAACTTTTGCGCCAAACTTATCTTTTAAATGTTTACTGAATTGATTGTATCTTTTTTCTTCCATTTCAAAAATCTTATACGTTGATTAAATACCAAGTAACTAGTGTTAAATAAACTGCCAAACCGATAACGTCAATAGTAGTGGCAATTACAGGACCTGATGCAACCGCAGGGTCAATTTTCATTTTCTTTAAAACTAAAGGTGTGCAAGTTCCAATCATAGTTGCAATTGTCATATTCAAAGACATCGCAATGCCGACAATTAAACCTAGTTCTAAATTGTGTTGCCAGCCCCAGGTTACAAAAGTTACTAATAATCCGAAAATTACCCCGATGCTGAGTCCAGTGATTGTTTCACGCATAATATGGTGCCAACCTGAACTCAATGAAATTTGCCCTGTTGACATACCACGAACCATAAGTGTGATACTTTGTGTGCCGATGTTACCCCCCAATCCGGCAAGTAATGGCATAAATGCCGCAATTATTGGAAGTGCCGTAAATGTTTTATCATACTTGTTTGTAATCGTTACTGCAATAAATTCTCCAATTAAAGTAATGAACAACCAAGGAATACGCGCTTTTATTGAGTGTGCTAAACTACCTGTCAAAAGGTCGTCGTCCTCATCGCCCAAATCGGTTACGATACCGGAAGATGTCAAGATTTCATCCGTAGTTTCTTCTTCTACAATGTCTTGAACGTCATCCCAAGTAACAATCCCTTTCAAGTGGTTGTACAAATCGACAACCGGCAAGGCATTGAATTGGTATTTCATAAAAATATCGGCAATGTGGTCTTGGTAGTCGTCTACATGTACTTTTACCAAATCTTTCGACATTAAATCCGAAATGTTCAAATCCATTGGCGCAGTGATTAAGTTTCTTAATGACGCAACACCAACTAGATGGTTATTTTTATCGACAACATAAACGTAATAAAGCTCCATGTTTTCTTTTTCAGCCTTGATTCGGATGGTATCAAGTGCTTCTTTTACAGTCATATTGTCATAAACCGTAAGCACAAGCGGTGTCATAATACCACCGGCTGTATCTTCGTTATATGTCAAAAGTTCTCGAACTTCAGA
>CAKVJE010000058.1 GCA_934754735.1 uncultured Candidatus Melainabacteria bacterium | reverse complement strand
CAATGGAACCAAAAAGGTTACAAACGGAAGGTGACGAGCCAAGAGTTTTAATTCGTTTAATTAATAATTGGAAAATAAAAAAAGAAAATAGAAACTTGCCTGACAAAACTGCTGATATGACAGAGTTTTTAGATTCAATTTATAACAAAATAAAAGCCATGGTTGTAAATGCTGATTATTTAGCAGAGTTAGACAAAATTAAAAACTAAGAAAGGAATATTATATGTTAGAAAAAATCGAAAAATTGCAAGTGATTTCATTAGGCGTTTTAATAGCGTTGTCTCTAGTTATTTCGACTAAACTTGTAGCATCGACTATTTCTAATAATGTTATTTCTGTAACGGGTTCTGCGTATGAGATTGTTAAATCGGATTCCGGTACATTAACTTTTGATATAAATGTAAAACGCGCGAATAAGCAAGAAGCTTACAAGGCTTCACAAGCACAAGTTAAAATTGTAGAAGAATATTTAAAAGCAAAACAGATTAAGAATATTGAGTTAAAGACTGTAAATGGATATTATTCTTATAAAAGAGATGCAAAAGGTGATTATACCGATATTCCGGAAGCTTACAATTTGAACCAACCAATTTCTATTAATTCTGACAATGTAGAATTAATTAAAGAAATATCAAACGATATTACAGGCTTGATTGACAAGGGTGTTGATATAAACGTAAATTCGCCTTCTTACGATTATTCAAAACTTCCGGAACTCAAAGTAACATTGTTGGAAAAAGCTTCAAAAGACGCTAGAGCAAGAGCTACATCTATGTTAAAACCTACTCATAATTCAGTAGGCAAAATTCAATCTGTTAGAATGGGCGTTTATCAAATTACTCCTGTTGACTCTACTAGTGTTTCAGATATGGGAATTAATGACACATCTTCTATTGATAAAAAAGTTACCGCAGTAGCAAATGTAGCGTTTAAAATAAAATAGTAAGAAATTTAAGTCGAAATATTAATTTTTGTAAATATGAATTTTTACAGCTATTACTGAATTGTAAGCGATTTTGTGATGGGAAGTAAAGCTGAGTTTTTGAATAAGTGTAAAATTTACAAATTTTTTGTTTTTATAGTATTATATAATCGTATGAAAAATATTGATTGGTGTAGATTATGCACCGGTAGTAAAGGAGGCACATGAATTGACAATTGTATCATCATCTATTGAAGAGCTAGAAAAGCAAAACTTGGACAAAGTAAACTTAGGGCAACATGTCCTAGCCGAATTTTTTGAGTGTGATCCAAACATTCTAAATAGTAATGACAAAGTAGAAAAGTACATGATAGACGCGGCTCTTGAATGTGGTGCGACAATCGTTCAAAAATGCTTTCACATGTTTAATCCATACGGTGTGAGTGGTGTGGTAATTATTTCAGAAAGTCATTTGGCAATTCACACGTGGCCGGAATTGGGTTATGCAGCAGTAGATTTATTTACTTGTGGAACAAAATGTGATCCTAAAGTGGCTTATGAATTTTTGAAGAAAAAATTTAACTCTAAAAAGGCTTCATTTACTGAATTAAAAAGAGGTATCATTGATAGAGAAACTCTTAAACTTTCAGAGCAGCCATTCGAAATTGCAGAACAATTTGAAGAATAATGAAATACAAAATATAAAAAAAATAGCGGGTAGGTTTTATTAACTACTCGCTATTTTTTATGTCAAAAATCTTTACAATTAGGCAATTTTTATCAATTTGGTGTTTTATATATAATATGGTTATGAAAGTTGGCAATATTAATAATGTGTTTTTTAGGGGTAAAATTGACACTACCTCTAATAATTCTGAGCTTCAAAAGAAAGAGCAAATTCGCGAACTTTCTGCTGTAACGCCGGATTTTAAAGTAAACACGCCAATTTCTTATAAAAAACTTGGAGAAACTCAACTTGCGAATGGATTAACAATTCACAGTTACAAACTTGCAAACGGATATAAAGTCAGCGTTATACCAATGGAAGGTTCTCCTGCTGTTGTCAAAAATTATGTTAATGTAGGCGCAATGAATGAAACTGCGGATATAAAAGGCATTAGTCATTTTCTTGAACACATGGCATTCAATGGCACAAATGGCGAAAACGGACATGAAAAACTCAATGTCGGTGATTCATTTAAAAAGATAGACGCTATGGGTGGTTGGGCAAATGCAAGTACAAATTATGCAATTACGGATTATGTAAATTCGACTCCGCAATTGGGCGAAAATGATTTAGAAAAACAAATTAAAGTTATAGCTGCTATGGCAGAAGACTTGGAACTCTCTGATAAGATGATTGCTAAAGAAAAGAATCCTGTTTGCTCAGAAATTAATATGATTCTTGATGACCCTCAAACAATTGCACTTGATCAAACTGTCAGAAGTTTATATAATATCAAAAACCCAACTGATGAAATGGTTGGTGGAAGTGTACAAAGTATTAAAAATTTAACCCGCGACGATGTTGTTAATTATTACAATAAATATTACACGCCGGATAATATGAATTTGGTTGTTACGGGTGATGTAAATCCTGATGAAGTAATAAAAATTGCATCAAAAACTTTCAATTCAAAAAAAGTTTCTAAAGGAAGAAAATTCGAGGAAAATTTGACTCCTATAAATAAAACTGTTAGAAAAGATTTTATAAGTGATAAAGCAACTTCTACAGAAATTATTTTAGGTTTTGCGGGACCTAAAAATAATGACGTAAAAGAACGAGTTGCTTATGATGTTGCGCAAGCTTATTTGAATTCTTATTCTGTAGGCTTGAAGCAAAATTTGAAGAAATTTAATACAGGCGCGTATTTTGATAGTGAAAAAATCGGGACTAATCCAAATTGTGCGCGTATGACTTATGTTGCAGTAAATTCTGATGAAGCAAAAAGTGAACAAGTCTTAAAAGCTTTGTTTGAGTCAATTTCTAATGCTAAAAATATTGATGAAAAAGATTTAGCGAATTTGAAACAAAAAATTCTTAAAAATAGAAATAAAGCTTTTGAATATTCTTCTGTTGTTAATGACAATTTAGGTAAAGCAGTTTTGGATAATAATATGAAGTATTTAACAGATTATGAGAATATTTTAGAAAGTTTGAACACAGAAGATGTAAATAACGCTTTAAAAAAATATTTTGATTTGAATAAAACTGCTGTAACCGTTGTGCATCCTCAAAAAAATAATGAAGTGTCATTTAAGGGAAAAGCGCGAACTCCTATTAAACAAGAAAATGTTGAAGAAATAAAGCTACCAAACAATTTTGATGTCGGTTTTTACAAGACAAAAAGCAACAACTTTAATTATGTAATTTCACTTGTTACGGATAAACCTTACAATAAAAAAGCCGGAGTTTTGGAAGTTTTGAACGAAATTTATACAATGGGAACGGCTAAAACGAGCGAAGAAGATTGGAATAATATTAAAGAAGGAAACTATCTATCTGTAAATGCAACTGCTGCAACGTCTGGTATATCCGTAATTGCAGATGGTTCACAAAAAAACAGAAAATTGGCTTTAGAAAAAGCTGAAGAAATTTTGTATAACCCAAATATTACGCAAGAAAATTTGGATAAGGCAAAAGATATTATAAAAGACCTTTGTGCACGCTCTCAAGATACCGCAAATACTTTATATTGCAATGACGAAGCTAAAAGCAATCCGTATAGCTTTACAAAAGATGAAGTTTTAAATGCGCTCGATACAATAACGCTAGATGACGTAAAAGATTGCCACAACTATATTTTAAATAATTCTCGAGGCGTGATTGTTGCAAATCTTCCGGCAAATTCTGAAAACGAATGCAAACAAGATATTTTGAATGCAGGCATGGGTTTAGCTTCTGTTAAACCGAATAAACAAGTTGTTCCGGATACTTATAACGAGAATAAAGTGCCAAAAGTTTTGACTAAAGCAAATAATAATTCTCAAGCTGATATTATGCAAGTTTACAAATTCAAAAGCGACAATTCAATCAGAGAAACTGTATTAGGAAAATTAACAAATTCAATTCTTTCAAGCTCAAGTATCGGTCTATTTGATGTGTTGAGAGAAAAAGAACACTTGGCTTATTCTGTTCATTCTGATATCAGCAAGGTTGATAATCAAGGCGAAATTGCTTGCAGTATTCTTACAACTACTGATAATAAAGATATTGGTGAATTTTCTTATGACAATGTGCAAAAATCAATCGAAGGTTTTACGCGCCAGATAAATGAATTGAAGAGTGGCAAATTTACGGATGAAGATTTGGCGAACGCAAAATTGGCATTAAAAGCACAATTATTAAATAACGAAGGTACTTATGACAAATTGGCGTTTCTTGATGTAGGCTTGGAATCAAAATATGGAATTACATACCATAATCAAATTTTTGATGAAATTGATAAGATTACAAAAGATGATATTTTGAAATTTGCGGGTTATGCGTTCAAAAATCCTCCAACCTATTCTATTGTAGCATCTCAAGATACATTAGATAATAATAAGGAATTTTTAGAACATTTGAAGTAAAGACATGAGGGTGTTATTAGTTTGAACGTCTTTAGCCAATTCCCTCTCCACGGGGGAGGGTAGTTTTTCAATGTGAAGGCTTTGCATGAACATTAGAAAAACGGGTGGGGGCTTGTTAAGTTAAAAATTGAAAATGGAAAGTTGAAAGTTAATAATTAATAAAACCCTCTCCCGCTTTCGTTTCCCTCTCTATGTAGAAATGAATAAGGAGATGGGAGTGCGACTCGTTTATCTGAACGTCTTTAGCTTGTCCCCTCCCTTGGGCGTATCCCACATCATCCCCTCCCCTGGGAGAGTTTTCTGCTCTACTTCCAAGCTAGTAGTTAAACTTACAAATTGGGAAGTGTGATGTAAAAGGGAGAGGGTATTATAAATAATTCACTAAATATCTGTGTGTGACATTAAAAAGTGGGTAGATAAACATGCCTATTTCATGTAAATTTATGTTACGATTTTGATTCATGATATTGCAAGTATTATTGCTACATTATAGAATGAGTATATAAAGATTAGGGATTATATAGAGAACACATTTACACATTGAATTATGTTTAGATTGTGTGAAAGGTTAGGGAATGACACTTACTATTAATACGAACTTGTCTTCGCTTATAGTGCAGAAGAATTTAAGTTCAGCAACAACAAGCTTAAACAATGCAATTGAAAGAATGTCTACAGGTTATAAAATTAACCATGCGAAAGACGATGCAGCAGGATATTCAATTGCTGCAAATTGGAAGACGAAATTGGGTTCTCTTGACATTGCTTCTGAAAATGCGTCTATGGGCGCGGATTTGTTGAAAACAGCAGAAGAAAATTATTCTCTAATTACTTCGCACATACAACGTGTAAGAGATTTGACAGAGCAAGCCGCAAACGGAACTTATGGTTCTGATTCATTAAAAGCAATTGCTTCTGAAATGACAGCAAGATTGAATGAAATAGATAGAATATCAAAAAATGCCGAGTTTAATGGAATTAAACTTATGGATGGTACTGGAAAAGCTATAACTTTGCAAGTTGGATTAGACGCAGTTGCAGCTAATAGCCAGATAACATTAGAGGCAACTTTGTTTGCAGCAGCTGATTCAAAGGCTTTGTTTGGTACAGAAATTGCAGATTTTGTTAAAGAAGCCGCTGATAGTAAAAAAGCAGCAGGTAAATTGGCAAAAATTGATGAAGTTATAACGAAAATTTCTGACAAAGTTACTTCAATTGGTTCTGCTCAAAACCGAGTAGATTCTGCAATTTCATCTATTTCTGTGCAGTCTGAGAATTTAACATCATCATTGTCTACATTGAGAGATGCTGATGTAGCAGAAGAATCTTCAAACTATATTAAGGCGCAAATTTTGCAACAGGCTTCAGCGACGTTGCTTGCAACCGCAAATCAAATGCCAAGTATAGCTTTGAATTTAATATAATTATTAATTAATTTGTTGTTGATTGGGATATGTACTTATATATGAGCTTGATTCATCAAGCTCTTTTTATTTAGTATATAACACCCTCTCCCGCCTTCTCGTTTTCCTCTCCATGTAGAATTGAAAAAAGGAGAGGGGAGCGAGACTCGTTTATCTGAACGTCTTTAGCTTGTCCCCTCCCTCGGGGGAAGGTTAGGGAGAGGGTATTATCAACCTTTACGAATTCTTGATAATTTCTTCCGCCAAAGCTCGGATTAACTTGCTGGCTTCTTGTGTAGTTTTATCATTGGTATAAACTTTGTTTGCATCATCATTTTTTGCAAAAGTTAATGTATCATTCTCTGCATCATATTTTGAACCATAAAATGCTTCAAGCTTTTTATAAGCATCGGTTTCAGTTAATCCCATAGCTATTGCTTTTCGCATTAGAGCCTTAGGAATTCTATTACATAGTGCCATACTAGGTCGTTTGCCTACTGCTAATGTTGGTCCGGTAATAAGAAATAGTAAATTGTTCGTATTTATAATCAAAGATTTGTATACACCAGTTTTGTTATCTGAAGTTACTTCATCCAAAGATTTTATTATACCGACTACGTTATCTGGCGTAACACCGCCGTCTCGTAAGAATTTTGCTCTATTTTTAAAATTATTTATAAAATTATTACCTGTTTCTAAGTCCTTTTCTGTATACCCATTCACTGCCTTAAATACATTTGCTTTTGTATTTGTTCCCAGTTTTGGCATGTCTTTTAACAGTTGTGCTAATTCAGCTTTTGGACGAATTTCTGCAGGAAGTGCACATACTGCATTAATGAAATCATATTTGACTGTGTGATTTTGCTTGTTATATGCAGTTTTTACCAATTCTCTAAGTCGAGCTTTTACCGCATCAGGATTTTTGTATTCCAAATTCGATAATGCTTCAACATCATCGTGTCCAAATTCTTTCAATACCGCAGTAAAGGCTGCTTTCGCCGGATCTTGCTTGCAATCATCCGGTAATATTTTTGCTAAATTCTTAGCATCATACCCTTGAGGTAATGCTGATTTATCGACCTTTCCATTTTTTATGTAGGTATTGAGTAATTTTATACGATTATCGTCGTTGATAGCGTTATTACTTACGGATAGGTTTTCAGTAGCTATTGCTTTTAATAATGCATCAAGCACCTTTTTGTCATTGCCAAATTTTTCCATTATCTTATCAAATGGAATATCATAATTTTTATCAACAGTTACCTTATTATTGATAAAATCGATAACATCATCCGCTGACGACATTTTTTCAACCATGGCTGCTCTATGTGCAATTAATTCTTCTGAATCAATTTTATCGCCAATTCCTTCGCTATATTGACCTTTACCCATATCTTCGTATTTTTCATAGTTTACTAATGCTACTTTCATCGCAGAATCAGCAATATATGCCAATCCTGCAATTTCTTCTTTTGTTGGGCGTCTAGAAGGATTGAATGTGTATTCTACTTTGTTATCTGCGGTTGTTGTCTTTTTTAAATAAGTTTCAGCAAGTTCTGCTTTTGCTTTTTCTTTGGCTTCATCTGACATATCGGATCTGTCAATCCAATCTGCCGCCTTCTCTAAGAATGCTGCATTTTCAAGATTACCTTTGTCTTTACCGGTATAGATTTCCTTATAGCGCGCAACCATAGCGTCGATTACGTCTTTTGAATATTCGATGTTTTTATCACCATTTTTTAACCACAAGCTATCAATAACTTCTATGCTATTATTCTGTATAATAGCTTTTATATCATCATCTGACGCTTTCAACGTTTTAACGTTTCGTAATAAACATCTTGCAAGTTCAGTATCTTTTGTATTTGCATATTCTTTGAACAATGCAGCTTTCTTTGCATCATCATTTGCTGCTTCCAATTTTGTCAAAAATTCGTCCAGTAATTTTTCATCAGAAGCAAAATACCAATTATTGTCTATGCGTACTTGATACATAACATTTCCATTCTTGTTCGCAAATGCCATATATTTTTTATGAACCTTATTGTTTGTATTCGCTTCTATTTTGTAGCCGGTCCAATCTCTTACACGTACTAACGCATCCTTCAAATCGACTTCTTCATCAGTCAATTTTACTCCGGCTTTTTCTTTGTTACGGATTTCTTGATACAATCCGGCAAGAGCTTCATGACCAGCTTTATCTTTTTCTACAATAGACATGTTCACATTGCCGTCTTTACCTGTAGTCAAAGCCCTAACAACATCTGCATTTCTTGTCAAAATCAAATCCTGAACAAACGCTTTATAATCCTTAGAATCTCTGTCAACACAAGTATCATCTCTCAAAAATGCACTTACATTTTTGATTACTTGAGTATTCCCATTTGTAATTTCAACAAGTTCTTTTAAAGCAGCAAGGTTCGCTTGCCTTTTGCTTGCTTTTGTTGCATCATTGTCTCCATCTTTAATTGCTTTCAGTTTCATATATGCTGTTTCAAACTTTGTTTGCAAATTTTTTAATTCAGCAATACTTGGTGCAGACAAAGCTACACCACTATTAATTCTTCCTGTTCCAGAGTATATGAACTGATACATTACTTTATCGCCTTTTTGATACTTCATTATACCTTTATATTTAGGGTCTTTGAAGTTTCTATGACCTTTGGCATCTTTTAGCTCATTACCGTTTTCATCTACAGTCATACCTGAGCCCATATTCAGACCGTTTCTAGTTGGAGTAATTGTTGATGTTTTATCGGACGTCGGAGCTTTTGCTACAGTAGAAGTTTCTGCTGTATCATCAGTTTCTTCATCATTTTGATTAGCTCTTTGAGAAGCTGCGCTTCTTCTCTTTTCAATATTTGTCCAATCTTCACCGGCTTCATCAGTCCTAGCTTGACCGGTAAAAGCTTTTACAGAGTCATTGCTATTTTCTTTTACTTTTGCAACACCTGCATCTGTTAAATTGATTTTTAATTTTGTACCGATAGCTACATTATTAATGTCGCGTAAATTATTAATATTGGCAATTTCTGCAATTCTATTATTGATAGATTTATAATCAGTTGGCAAACCTTCAGATTCAAGAGCTTTTTTTGCAATGGTATAAAGAGTATCACCTCTTTTGATTGTGTGCAAGTCGCTATCATCTGATTTAAAGAATCCGGTCAATGTTTCGGTATTATATTTGTTCTTTAAATTTTGTATAGCAGTATTGTATGCTCGCGCAGATGTATTACCATGAACGGGAGTGTTATCGTTTTCATCTTCTTCTATTTCAAAATCTGCATTTTCAATGTTGGTTTTTAAACCATCGATTTCGTTAGCATCAAGTTTACCATCGCTATTTTTATCAATATCATTAAAAATTGTTCCGGCATTTTCTCCGAATTTATTTTTGATATCTTCAATGTTATCTCCTACCTTGATTGTAATTTTTTGACTTCCAACAGTAACACTAAAACCATTTGACATGATAATCTCCTTATATTATTAACTTCTTACATCGATGTTTATGTTAACGGCATAATTTTAAAAAACTTAAATTGAAATTTGTGCGAAATTTGTTGAAAAACTGTCGTGTTAATTATTATTACGGTGTTTCTGCAATTGTAAAGATTTTTAAAATGTCTTAACAATTGATAATGTATGAAATAATTTATTAAGATTTTGTAACAATTGAGCGTCGTCAGTGTATTCCCTCTCCACGGGGGAGGGTAGTTTTTCAATGTGAAGGCTTTGCATGAACATTAGAAAAACGGGTAGGGGCTTGTAGCTGTCTAAAATTAATAAGCCCCCACCCGCATTCGTAATGCTTGCCAAGGTCTCGCGAACGACTGCGACCTTCCCCGTGGAGAGGTGTGCAAACGCCAATAATTGTTTGCTCTCCCTCCCTTTATAGGGGGAGGGTAGAATTTCAAGTTGAGCTTTGCGAAACTTAGAAATTCGGAAGGGGGCTTGTTAAGTTGAAAATGGAAAATGGAAATTTAATAATTAATAACACCCTCTCCCGCCTTCGGCACCCTCTCCATGCAGAATTGAAAAAAGGAGAGGGGAGTGGGACTCGTTTGTTTGAATGTCTTTAGCGTATCCCCTCCCCTGTACGCATCTTACATCATCCCCTCCCTTCGGGCGTATCCCAAATCATCCCCTCTCCTATGGAGAGGGTTAGGGAGAGGGTATTATAAATTTATTAACAATCGCTCGTAAATCAAAAATTTTCCAAACAGCAAAAAACATCCTCTCCCGCCTTCGGCACCTTCTTCATGTTGAATTGAAAAAGTAGATGGAAAACTCAATACCATTTTGACTTTTGTTCAATAAAAAGTATATAATATTATAAGCAAGAGGATGGTTTTATGAAAAGACGCATTATCAATTTAGCTATATTATTTGGCCTTGTGATAACGCCGGTTTTGGCAAAATCGTATGAACCGGTACCTTCAAACGTTAAATTACCGGTCAAGTATACTCAAGATTACATAAATAGCATTTCAGATGAATATAAAGATATTTCTAATGAGCAAATTTTTCATGTTGCTTTAGACATGCTTAAAGATACGTCAGGAGAATTTTCACGTAAAGCGTTGTTGGGCTACAACGTTACTCAAATGCCTGTGAAAGTTATGTTTAAGGATTTATCAGAAATAAATGAGGCTTATGCAACATTTGATGCCGTTGGTTGGAAAAAACGAGGGCGTTTGTATGTTTATATTAATCCAAAACATGAATATGCCCCTCCCGGAGCGTTAGCAGCTTTATTGGCACATGAAGCTTTGCACCAAGACGAATATAATTCTTTAAGCGAAGAAACTTATGCGTGGACTATGGAGGCTATAGTCTGGACGGAAATTCTTAAACGCTATCCGGAATCAAATAATTTAGAGTCTGCGCTGGTAACAAGAGAAAATGTGTTAAAACAGCTTTTGGAGAAAGGTAATTATACAAATAAATATATAAAGAAAACAGTTTTTGCAAATGAAGGATACAAAAATTTGCCATTAACCTCACCGGGATTTAATAATTGATAAACTCGAATAATTTAAAGGCATGCTTTTTGATTGGCATGCTTTTTTAATAAAGTAAAAATGTTTAATTTTTTTTTGAAAATTCTTGTAATTCAGTCAAGAAGCCTAGTGTGGATGCCTTAGTTAAAAAATATTTTTATGAAAATATTAGCTATTTGCCTTATAGACAAGACTACGATTAATATATAAAATCGTTATGTTAGTAAAGTATAATGCAGGAGAAGGATGTGGATATTTTTACTGAAAGAGAAAAACATGTTATGGAATTAATTGAAAAAGGTATGAGTAATGTAGAAATTTCAAAGACTCTTGGTATTTCAATTCATACTACAAAAGCGCATGTGGCAAATATTTTAAGAAAGCTTGATGTAAGTAATAGATTGCAGGCAGTAGTTCGAAATATTCAAATGAAGCGTGCAAAAGCAAAAGAAGAAGAAGAGGCTCAAAAGCTTGCGAATAGTGACGTTAACGTACAACCGGAACAGTAGTTTGTAAAGTAATGTAAATGATTGTAGATCAAACACTTGATTTTAATTTTTTTTCAGATTACAATAAAGGAACGCGGTTAACGAGACCGAGCAGAGAAAAGGAAAAGAATTTTTTAAGCTGGTTAAGTTTGAGCGTAAAGAAATTGGTTTACACAATATCTCGTGAGAGATAAGCCGAAATTAAAGAATAGCACTTTTAAAACTCAACAAAAAAATTTCTTTTGTAAAATAAGCTCAGAAATGAGTCAAATGTAAAGAAATGTAAATAGCAAAAAACAAATCAATTGACAAAAGAAATTGACGAGTTATGATTAAGAAGTTCGGAGAGGAAACCTCCGGTGCGGACAGAGCGCAAGGCGCAGTTCGAGGAATTGAGTAATCGAAAAGGTCAGCACAGATTAAAACCTTTTACTTATAAATAGCAAACGAAGTAGAAAATTAAAAGTTTAAATGGATTTAGGTCCACAATATTTGAACCTTGAAAACAGAATAGCGAAAGACGAAATAAACTTGTTAATTCGCAAAGAATGATGGACAACAAAA
>CAKVJE010000057.1 GCA_934754735.1 uncultured Candidatus Melainabacteria bacterium | reverse complement strand
TGGAGCAATAATAATACGATTTATGGTGGCGACGGTAATGATACATTCAATATTTGTGGATATAATAACAACGTTTACGGTCAAGCCGGCAATGATATTATAAATATGAAAACCTATGGCACAGACAAAGTCGGCAATATAGATGCTTCGCATGTCGTTAATGGGGGTGATGGTGATGACATCATTACGATTGAAACATCTGGCAACAAAGGTTTAATAACCGGAGGCGCAGGTAATGATAAGATTTATGTTATAGGTTCAAACAACACAAATATCCAAGGCGGTATAGATGATGATTACATAGAAATGCGAGGTAATAACAACAACATTAGTGGAACATCTGGGAATAATACAATCTTAGTTAACGGTACAAATTCTGAAACTTTCTCAATTATTGGAGGAAGCGGTAGTGATAATATTACAATTAATTCGTCTAACAATACCGGTTTAATTTCTGGTGGCGATGGTAATGATTATGTTGTTGTAAATGGTGTAAATAATACGAATATTAATGGTGGCACAGGTGATGACACATTACAAATAAACGGCAACAACAATATCAATTATAACTTTGAAACTATAGACATAAAAAATTCAGCTGGGACAATAAACTTACAAGCCAATATTGCAACAACAATAAAGATTAATGGAAAATCATATACAATTACGTCTAATGATGCACAATTAATGAATTATAGTTTACTAGATAATCTTCTAGATTTAAACCTTGAAAACTCCAGTATTGTTGCACAAACTAACCAAAATGATAACTTAAAAATCACTGGCAGCAAAAATACTGTCAATATAAATAGTGGTGACGATAATTTGAAAATTATTGGTGACAATAATATTATCAAAGCGTCAAAAAACAATAAAAATGTCAATGTAATCGGCAATAACAACAATTATTCCGGTTCAAGTGATGTTGATATTATAAATATAAACGGAAATTCTAACACAATTTCTGCAAATGATGGTAACGACCGCATAATTATCCATCAAGGTTCTGAAAACAAAATCCTAGGTGGAGCTGGTGATGATTACATTGAGATGAATTCCAATAACAATAATATTGATAGCGGAAATGACAATGATACGATTATTATTAATGGTACAAATGATTCATCTTATACAATAACAGGTGGTGCAGGAAACGATAAAATAACAGTAAACAGTTCTAATTCTTCCGGCCTGATAACCGGCGGTGATGATAATGATACCATTGAGATTACCGGCAACAAAAATACTAACATCAGAGGCGGAAATGGTGATGATAATATCACTATTAGCGGAAGTAATAATGAAATTTTTGGAGAAGATGGAGCTGACACGATTACAACTACTGGTACTAACAACGCAATTGATGGCGGTAACGGTAATGACAAAATATTTGTAAAATCTAATAACAATAGCGCCATGATAACAGGTGGTGCCGGAAACGATTATATATCAGTAACCGGAACTAACAATTCAAATATTCATGGTGGAGCAGGAACAGACAGTTTATATCAAACAAGTTCTATATTAAATTGTGATGAGTTTGAAGATATAACCTCTACTATTTCAACCGGAGATTTTTCACTCGCAGGCAATACACAAGTTAAGATAAATATTTTAGGCAGAATTTATACTTTCTATTCACCTTATACACAAATAGTGAATTATGAAATAGTTAATAACTTACTAAACTTATCAGCTAATAATACTACTATAACATCTAAAGATGATGTAAATGATTATTTAAAAATTGTAGGAAATTCTAATAATATTAACATTAAAAATGGAAATGATAGCTTAATAGTTGAAGGCAATGACAATACAATAAATGCTACGACGGGAAATAAAAATTTTCAAGTTGTAGGTGATAATAACACGTATAACGGTTCTAGCGGGATTAACACAGTTCTTGTAAATGGCAATTCCAATCGAATTTTAGGTGGAGAATCTGCCGACATAATTAACATTCAATCAGGCTCTGATAACTCTATTATGGGAAATGATGGAGATGATATTATAACGATTAGTAGTGCAAACAACAATGTTTATGGCGGAGATGGTAAAGACACAATTATAATGGACGCATCTAATTCTGCAAGTTACACTATTGATGGGGGAAGCGGCGATGACCTCATTTATATAAAGGGCTCTTCTTCAACAGGATTGATTAATGGTGGAAGCGGTAATGATGAAATCGTTGTTACAGGTTCAGATAATACAAATATTGCTACAGGCAGTGGTAATGATTCTATAATAAATCAAGGTAATAATAATGCGTTTGTTAATTCCGGTGGAAATGATGTCATAAATGAAGAAGGCTCATCTGTATTAACCGGAATCAATACTATTAATATAATCGGTTCAAAAGGCAGCTTTACTTTAACCGAAACAAAAGAAGTAGAAGTAAAACATAATAAAAATACTTATACAATTAAAGCTGAACAACCAAATACCAGCGTTGATTATCAACAATCATCCGCTACATTGGTTTTAGGCGTAAACAATGCTGATATCAAAACAACAAAAAGCGAAGCCGCAAATTTAACAATCAATGGTTCCAATAATAATGTTAGTCTTGCCGATTCCAGTGATACATATTTAACAATAAATGGTAATAATAATAAAGTTAAAGCAGGAAATGGAAGTTATGACATAACAAACTCCGGAAATACCAATACTATAGATTGCAAATCCGGAGATGCATATATAGAAATTACAAAAAATTCTGATGATACAATTATAAATGGTAATCAAGCTAAAGTCACAGTTTTAAATCTTGGGAACAATACTTTTGTTAATAACATTGATAAATTAATAAAAGAAGTTAATGATATAAAACTTCAAGTTGGAATAAATTCTGATAGTTCCTCACAGATTGATATTTCTACTGGCATTTTACTTGGCAGATTAAAATTTAATATTTCTAATAAAGATTTTTCAAATCTCGCTTTAGATAAATCTTCTTCACTAATAGAAACTGTTACTAAAAAATTAACAGAAATAGGTGCACAATATAGTAGATTATCATATACACTAGAAGAAAATGAAACTCGTTCTTTTAATATAGCGTCATCAAAATCAACATTACAAGATGCAGATATAGTTGATATCACGTCCGAATATATAAGAAATTTAATTTTACAGCAATCATCTAACATTTTGTCAATAGTAAGTACAGATATCAATTCACAAATAGTTCAAGCTTTATTGCCTAAAGCAAATTAATCATTTTTCCAGAGGAAGTTGAGTCCGCGATTAGCGGCGAAACGTATATAAGATAAAATTCCGAGTTGCGGTTTTATTTAATAATTGAACAAACAAAAAAATATGCCGCAACTCGGAATTGAACCAAGGACACAGGGATTTTCAGTCCCTTGCTCTACCAACTGAGCTATTGCGGCATATTTATTTAATTTTCACAGGATTGGTAGAATAAACTCTACGCTTCCTACTTTTGCGGTCTCTTTAAGCCCGTAAGATTATTATACTTCCTAAATATTTTTAATCAAGTCTTTTTTATTTATTTTATTTATAAAAAAGGAAGAGTTCATTTGTTCTCTTCCTTTTATTATATAAAATTTAACCTTGTGGAGCTAACCAAGCAGTTACATTTCTGCCTTCAACCATTGGTTTCTTTTCTACTGTTACCGGATCATTTTCCAAATCTCCAATAAATCTGTTTGCCAAGTCTACTGCCAATGATGAATGCTGCATTTCACGACCTCTTAACATTACAACGATTTTAACTTTATTACCTTGAGAAATAAATTTTCTGATATTTTTTAATCGAACTTCATAATCGTGAGTATCAATTTTGTAGCGAACTTTAATTTCTTTAACGTCAACTACATGCTGTTTCTTTTTAGCTTCTTTTGCTTTCTTTTCAAGTTCGTACTTATATTTACCGTAATTTAAAATCTTTGCTACTGGAGGAGCTTGATTAGGGCTGATTACAACCAAATCTAATTCTGCTTCTTCCGCCATTTTCATCGCTTGGGATGTTGGAACTATTCCGTGATTATTACCATTTTCATCAATTAATCTAACTTCTCTTGCTCTAATTCTTTCATTTATTAGAGGTTTATCTTTGCCTGAGCCTCTTTGGCCCCTTTCTTCGTTTGCGATAATTATTCTCCTTTTTGTTAAAATTATACTTTTCTTTTTAATAATACCATGATTTAGCCATTTTTCAAGTGTTTGCAACATAATCGGAACTGATAGCCAGCCATTTATAAGCTTCGTTGACGCTTTGAGGGATGTCAACAACAAAAGTTCCACCATATCTACCGCGACTAAATCTCAAATACCCATCTTCTGCTAAATTGTCAAGCGCTTTTTTTATTGTTTTAGGACTTACGTTAAAAAATTCTGAAAATTCTTCTATCGAAGGTAATTTTACACCAATTTCACATTTTTCAACCAAAAAATGTTTTATTTTTAATTCAATTTCTTCATACTGATATAATCGAGCTTGATTTGCATTATTTTTAACAGTAGTGCCATATTGTCCTCGTCTCGACATCAAAATTCCTTGTTTTGATAAAATTTTAATTGCATCATGAATTGTTTTTACACTTACTTTAAACGTTTTTGCGAGTTCGGAATTCGTAGGTAGCCTGTCGCCTTCAGCAAAATTTTTATTTATATATTCTTTTAGTGTGATAGCAACTTTGTCAACAAGAGTTTGTGCTTGAATATCATCTATTTCAAAATCCAGTTTTTTTATTACAAATGTATTTCCAACTTTTTCAATAATCCCTTCAGATATTAATGTACCGATAGCAATCCTAACTGTTGCAGTCGACATGCCGGTAATTTCCGCAAGCTTTCTAGTCGAATTCAAGCAAACTCCACATTTATAACCATATTCTAAAATATGTTTTTTTATTATTTCAACAACCATTTCGCGTTTAGAAGTCAGTTTCTTAAATTTTGGTGCAATATCAGGGTTTTTAATGTAAGTACCAAGCCTTTGTTTGGATTCTATAAGCCCTGCGTCTTCAACAAAACGAAAAACATTTTGAATAGTACCGACGCTTACGCTTGTATGAAAAGCTAAATCCGCTTTTGAAGGCAATTTGTCATAAGGTTTTATTCTTCCGGAATCTAAATTTGCTTCAATCCATTTGATAAGCCATGCCGAAATTTTATCAACTTTGTTTTCACCGATTTTAAAACTATGCACATGTGGAGCCATTTCCGCAACGGAAATTTGCCTAGGTGCAGAATTTTTGAACATATAAATCCCTTTATTTTGAGTCTAATTTGCCACTACGATTTGTGATTATTGTTAAATACTACCTCAAAATTAAAAAACAATCAATAGCAAATTTAAGAATTAAGGCATCTATATATTCTATAAAGCTGTTTTAAGTTCGCATTGTCTGATGTTATTTTGTTTGAATGATGTAGAAAATGGGAATAGCAAAACTAGAGAGAATCTAAAAAAATTTATGAATGATATTTTTCCACAAAAAGCAGAGTGGGAAAAATAAAAGTTGAGCTAATGAGAATTATATCTTATCTCTACTTGAACATTCCCCTCGATTGTTTAAATAATTAATAGCTAATCCAATTAAAATACTCATCTATATGTATGAGTTTGTTCACAAATGTCTAAAGTTTTTAAATAATTGGTCGATTAATATGGTATGGAAAACCAAAAGGTTTTTCATACCTCCTCCCCAAGTCTGGTAGCCGTTCTCTTGAAGAAACGGCTTTTTTTTATGCATAATAACTCTTTAATCTATTACCCAATTCTGTTTTTGTAATTTTACCATCCTTGTTAGCATCAAGACCTTTGTTTTGAGAATAATGTCCTTTTGAATCGTTAGCCTTTGTTGCTAAAACTTCTTGCTTTGCATATTTTGGAAGATAAGTTAGGGCATACAAAGTACCAGCATCGAGAGTTGTATCATTTGAGAACCCTGCCGCCTTTTTCTGTGCTAATAAATATTTTTCTACATACTGAAGTTGCTGTTCGGCTGGCATTTTCCTTAAGGCTTCAACACTCGTTCCTAAAGACTTCGCAGTCTTTGGCATAAATTGAATTAAACCGGTTGCTTGACTACTACTATTTACTTTAGCAGGATTTAATGAACATTCTGAATACATTAATGCCATTAAATCATTTGGTGAACATTTTACTTTTTTTGCAATATCAATTACTTTATTATAAAAAGCATTTGACAAACCGCTCTTCTTTTTAGACCAAGTCTTTTTAAGCTCAGTTGCATCATAAGAGATTGTAATATTAGAATCTGTCGCTGATAAACTAGATTTTTGAGTCCAATCACTTTCCCAAGAAGGAGATTCCCAGACATCATAGTTACTAAAATTGGTCTCCAACGCACTATTTATTGGCATCTGCGTATTAGAACATTGAACATTATCCCAAATATGTGAATTATCAAACAATTTTGATGCGTCAAAATTAAAATTCACACTAGGCGGAGTGAGATCCGGCATAACTTGATAAAAGTTTGAAGTAAATGCGTTCGGAACCATAAATAAGGATGTATTGTTCCAATAATTATTAAAGAAACAATTATTAAATCCACAAAAGCCTCCAAAAAGACTCATTCCTCCAAACCAATTACCAACGCCTGAAAAGCCATTGAAACAGCTGAACATCGGACTGTTAAATAACATTCCGAGTGAAAATCCATTTTTAAAACTGTTCCAAAAATTATTTGCGCTCATAAATATCCCTAGGTTCCTTATTTATATAAAGTAAATCATTGAAGATAAATTGCCCTTTTCCTTCACATAACTTAACATTATATAACCGCAAATTATAAACAATACTACTCAAACCAAATAGTTGTTTTGCTCAAATCAACAGGCAAAATAATCATTTTTGTAATCATTTTTTGATTACCAACAATTTCTATTGATTTTAAGTAATTATACACTTGAGTATTCTCTTTTGGGATAAGTCCAAGCGTCCAATTTGCATCATTTTTCTCATGAAAGAATTTAAATTCTCTTTCTAGTCTTGAGTAGGACTTATTTGAAATTGCAGAAATGATACTGTTTATTTGCTTGTATTCTTTTGAAGTATAAGAACTTGTGCTTTTTATCGGATAAGTTGTGTAAAAAATAACGCCTTTATCTTTCTCAAAACTAAAATCGCCAGAAGATTTGAGAATCAGGTTAGACGATTTAATTACTTTTTCTTGCCTAAATTTGCAATTAATATTATTTAGCGAAGGTATTGTGATATTTTTAAGTGATTGTGGGTGCTCAAAAACATTTGCTTGCGCTGATGAAATTATACAAAAACTAAACAATAAAAGTATTATTTTTTTCATAAATAACCTCTTACCAAAAAGCTCTTGGCATCATGCGTTTATATGTCCATACATCGACATTATCGTATTTGCTTTCAAAATTAAGTTTTTCATCAACGCCTATTGCAATTATCGGAAGTTGAATAATTTCACAAGCTTTTTTTAATTTATTATAACCATTAATTACATCTTCTTTTGTAGTTTCATCCCCAAAATGCGTATTTGAAATTACACCTGTAAACTTTTTCCAAGGGCGTTTTTCTAATCCTTCTGAAAAAGTTACATATTCTATAATGTTATCAACCGTTGAGGTTTCGAATTTTGCAGTGTTTACAACAAGATAAATGCGTAAGTCTTTTTCTTCGCCAACATTATTTATGATGTCTAAAATATCTAAACCGCCAGCACCATAACCTACATCAATTATTATGTTACCTTTATTAGTAAGGCAATTGATTTGCGCGGATGTTACATAACTTGCAGCTTCGCCTAATCCAAAATTATCTGGCTGAGTAATTGTGTGAATACCCATATTTTCAAGTTCTTTTGCGATTGGGCGTAATGTGTAAGCCGGTTCAACCGAATCCAAATCAACTAATGTAATTTTTTCTCCGGCATCGGCAAATTGACGCGCTCTATTTATAGCTGTTTCCGATTTCCCGCTTGCATAAGCTCCTGCGTATACTTCTACAAATCTCTCTGTCATTTTTGTACCTCATAAATAGTTTACAATAAATGTAAATGAATTGAAAATGTTTAACAAGACTTGGTTATCCTCTCTTTTTACCGGACAGTAATGTCTTTGTAGGAGAAGGTTAAGGTGAGGTGAATATTTATTCAATTACCCCATAATCTTATTCCAAAGTCTTTGCCAAAAACTAGGATTTGCAGAGTCTTTTGGTGCCGGTGTATAAGGTTTTGGATATTCAAACGGATAAGGTTCTTTCCTGAAACAATCTTCGCAGCCATATTTCATCAAAAATTCTTGATTAACGCTTCCCATCATAGGTATAGAATAGTTGCTTCCTGTACTCATGCCGGTATTCAGCCCCATATTCATTCCCATTCCATTCATCATTGAATTCATGCCACCCATCATTGGGTAACCGCCACCATAATTAATTGTCATAATTAAACACCTTTTATTTACTACACTTACATATATAAAGTAATATTTTTTTCAAAAATTGCGTTTCATGTAACGATTTGTAACAATCTCTTCAAAAATCCTAAAGTTTTCAAAAAAAATGCCGATAGATATAATACAAGATTCAAGAATATACATTTATCGGAAAGGATTACAAGGATATGTTAAAGAAAATTACTACCCCTAGCAATAACACATTTAGCGGAGTTGAGTTCATTCTGAGGGGTGCAAAAAAGCGAAGAACAATGGCAATTTCAAACGCAGTTACAATCAATGCTGAATCAGGAGTTCAAGCAAAACTGCAAGCTGTGAAGTAATCGGAGCGTAAGTTTAGCAAGAGAAAATCTGCTCCAAAAATAATGAAAAAGGCTGTCTGAATTAAGATAGTTGAGAGTTTTAGCCTCCAAGACTTAGTTATCTTGGAGGTTTTAGTATGAATTTTAAAAAACAAAAAGAGATTTGTATTGACATTTTTTTATAAATACATATAATATATCGTGTAAAAGTGTAAGTGTGAATGTATATTAAAGGAGACAATATGAAAGTAAATGGAGTTAATAGGTTTGACTATTCAACTGCTCATAGAAAAGCAGCGGAATTTAGAAAAATTAGTGTTTTTGCAACTCCAAATGATGAATTTACAAAAACAGATGATAAAACTACAACAGTTTCGCAAGAATCATCAGTTGCATTCAAAGGCAAAGGTCGAATGCTCGGTGGTTTATTAGGTGGAACAACAGGAACGCTTGCTGGTATAGGGCTTGGAGCTCTTATTACATTAGGAACCGGTGGGCTTGCAGCACCTCTTATAGCTGGCATGGCTGGATGTGCACTCGGTTCTGCCAGTGGTTCTGAAATTGGCGATAAACTTGACGATAGTCCAAAAAAAGACGATGATTATTATGATAGTGACTATGAATCAGGAAATAATTACCCTTTTTAAGGTTTTAGAAGAGATATACTTTAAAATAGTATATCTCTTTTATTAAAGAATGACATCATTTATAAAGGAAAAAAATGCTTCAACCTATTAAACAAAATTTTTCAATACAAAAAAATAGATCGATATCATTTAAAAATGATTTTAGTGAGCGTGTTGTTCCACAAAGACAGACAATTTTGGAGAATCACTTAGATACTCTTGTTAAAGAAAAACAAGAACAGAATAGAATGCTTAAACAATTCGCTTTTGGAATTGGGTGTTTAGGTACTGCCATTGCATTACCATTGGCTTTTAAACCATTTCTTTCAAAGTCTCAAGGGTTATCTAAAAAAAAGTTCCAGAATACCGAATTTCTAAAATCATTTTTTTCACTAGCCTCAGATAAGAAGGTTCCAACTTTAGAGAATTGTAAAAGTATTAATAATAATTTAAAAACTGTCTTAAAGCAACAAATAATACAATTGAGCGCAGCTCAGGATGTTGCTCAAACAGCAGGCATGCCAGAAATGACCAACCGCCTTATTTTATTTGGTCCACCAGGGAGTGGTAAATCCTTTTTTGCAAAAATCATGGCAAAAAGTTTGGATGCAAAATATATGGAAGTTCAATATTCGGATTTTAACTCTAAATGGGGTGGAGAAGGAACTCAGAATCTCAGGAATATATTTGAAAAAATAATCAAAGATGCAAGTGAATCTCCTAACAAAAAATTTGTAGTGGCTTTTAACGAAATAGATACAATAGTACAACCTGTTGAAAAAATTACAGGTTCTGCTGGTGGTGGTTATTTCATGACAAAATTAGAACATCGTTCTACATTTTTAAATTACATTGATGAAATCAATACAAAAAATCCTAATGTCATTATTATTGGAACTTCAAATTTATCCCCTAAAAAACACGGTTTAGATGGTGCAGCAATGAGCCGTTTCCAAAATATTATTGAAGTTCCTTTGCCTGATAAAAAATGTCTTTTAGAAGCTATGAAGTGGAATTTATCAACAGTAAAAGGATTTGATAATTTTACTTCAACAAACGACAAAAAACTCGCAGAATTTGCAAAAGAAATGGAAGATAGACACTTCTCTTTCAGAGACTTAGAAAATTTAGTTACATCATCTAAGAAATACTATTTGGAAGACTTGTTAAAAGACAAAAATAAAGATTTTGATATTGAATACCTTAAAAAAGCAATGAAGACGAAGACGTTAACTGATGGTGAAATTATAGAATCAAGATAGTTGAGAGTTTTAGCCTCCAAGACTTAGTTATCTTGGAGGTTTTAGTATAGAATTTATTATAAAAATATTATTGAAATCATATATAAAAAATGTTATAATAAAAATGTCACAATCAATAAGAGGATATTAAAATGGATGTAAGTTCAGTAGGATACGGAAGTGCATTGACTCCAGATGTACAAGCACAGTATGCCGCAAAATGTATGAAAATGTCTCAACAAACAACTTTAATTGCAGGTTCACTAATTCAAGATACGGCAGAAATTTCAGCAGAAGCTATGGCAAAATATACGGCTGAAATGAACGCTAGTATTGAAAACCTGTTGCAATAGTAACATTTTTTAATGTTTAATAAAAAACGCGAATTTCCAATTGGAAATTCGCGTTTTTGGTTATAAGTTATAAAAACTATGCTTTCATAGCGTTTTCAACAGCAACTGCTACAGCAACAGTAGCACCTACCATTGGGTTGTTACCCATACCGATTACACCCATCATTTCTACGTGAGCAGGAACTGAAGATGAACCAGCGAATTGAGCATCACCGTGCATTCTACCCATAGTATCTGTCATACCATAAGAAGCTGGACCAGCAGCAACGTTATCTGGGTGAAGAGTTCTACCAGTACCACCACCAGATGCTACTGAGAAGTATTTTCTACCGTTTTCCCAGCACCATTTTTTGTAAGTACCAGCTACAGGGTGTTGGAATCTTGTTGGGTTAGTTGAGTTACCAGTGATAGAAACATCAACACCTTCTTTAACCATGATAGCAACGCCTTCGTTAACGTCATCAGCACCGTAGCATCTAACTTTTGCTCTTTCACCTTCTGAGTATGGAGTTTCTTTAACGATTTTCAATTCGCCTGTTTTGTAATCGTATTCAGTTTCAACTGATGTAAAACCGTTGATTCTAGCGATAATGTGAGCAGCGTCTTTACCAAGACCGTTTAAGATAACTCTTAAAGGATTTTTTCTAACTTTGTTAGCGTTTCTTGCAATACCGATAGCACCTTCAGCAGCAGCGAATGATTCGTGACCAGCTAAGAAACAGAAACAGTTTGTTTCTTCTCTAAGTAACATAGCTGCTAAGTTACCGTGACCGATACCAACTTGTCTTCTGTCACCAACTGAACCAGGAACTGCAAATGCTTGTAAACCTAAGCCGATTGCTTCAGCAGCATCAGCAGCATTTGTAATACCTTTTTTGATTGCAATAGCGCAACCAAGAGTATAAGCCCAAGAAGCGTTATCAAACGCGATAGGCTGAATACCTTTAACGATAGCATCTACGTCGATGCCTTTTGATAAGCATAGTTCGCGAGCATCTTCTAAAGATTTGAAACCGTATTCAGGTAAAACTTTAGCTAGAGTAGCTTCACGTCTATCTTGTCCTTCAAATTT
>CAKVJE010000056.1 GCA_934754735.1 uncultured Candidatus Melainabacteria bacterium | reverse complement strand
CACTATCTGTTTCCGGTTCAAAATCAAGTTCTGTATCTAAATTATCAAGTACTACATCTTGAGCTTCCGTATTTTCAACAACGGTTTCAGCCGGCATACTGTTTATCATTTTATCAACTAAGTCGTTGTTAACAACCTCTTTCACTTCTTTTGCAGGTTGAACTTGTGGTTCTTCAGGTTGCATTAGAAGTTCAGGTGTGACAACCCTATGTTTGATTTCAGAATGAAATCCCATTTTTTTAGGAACAGTGATAATAGAAGTAGAGACTACTTTTTCAAGATACGCTTGAATTACGCTGTCATTGTTAATTGAATTTATAATAACTTCTGAATGCGCATAAACATCATCAATAATATCTTCCAAAATAGCTTCAAGTCCTTGAAACTTTTTGTGATTTCTTACTAAATTTTCAATAACGCCATAGTATTTATTAGTCTTTTCCATATCACTCTCTTTTATTTATTAATTATAAATGTATTATTAAAACAGGATTACCTTGTAATTTGCTAAATGAATCAAAATTAGTGCTTAAATTCATAGCAAGAGCTTTGTTAACTGTTTGCAATATCAAATCATCAACAACTTTTTCACCGCTGGATTGCACAATGCCAACTGCCTCAAATTTCTTTGTACCACTATTATATTTAATCTCTACAGTAATTTTATTTGATATTGGCGGTTTATTTAGTAATAATAATTCTGTTTTTAAATTTAATTGAATAATCTTACCTAACTTTACTAAATATCTCTTTGCAGAAGTGTTTGAAGCATATCCTGACGGAACTTCCCAATCTACTTTCAAATTAGAAACAAGAATTGATGCATCGAGATTTTGTTCAATAGCCGGTATTGATTCAGATGTTCCTTCATTTGTAACAACATTAGGTGCAGTATTTTCTACTGATTCAACCGGCATGGCTTCTTCTTGAGGTTGAGCAGGTAGTTGTGTTGTTTGTTTTGTTTCTACAGTATCAGCAACGATACCGGAATCCTCTTCTGAAGATTGTTGATTAGCAAACTGATTGTAACCAAAATATCCAACAGCACCCAAAACTACCAACAAACCAACAATAGCCAACAATTTTATTGAACTTTTTTGTTTTTGAGGAGGTACAAAATCTACATTTTCATCTGCAAGGTCTTGTTCATCACTATTGAACAAAGTATCAATTTGTTCTGTATTGTCAGTTGCTTCATCTGTTGGCTCGATAACATCTTCTGCTGATTCAGATTTTTGAATTACTTGTTCCGGTTCTTCATCTAAAACACCTTCCGTGTCAACAACAACCTCTTCTTGTGGCTGAACTGTATCCTGTTCTTGAATTTTCTCTTCTTGTTTGGTTTCTACAATCTCATTATTGATATCCAATGAATTGTCTTCATTCAATAAATCATCCAAATTATCGCCCATTGTGTCAAGACTCGGAGTCGTTACAGTAGAAAATTCAAAACTTGATTCTTCTCCATTATCTGACTGAATATCATCTATAATATCAAGATCATCAACTGCAGATACATTGTCATCTTCTGCAATCAAAGAATCATTTTCACCAATTTCAGCACCCAATTCAGAAAGTGTATCGGTTTCCAAATTTGTATCAGCAACTAAATCCGCTTCACCTTCAAAACTTAATTCATCCACACCTTCTAATGGTGCAGCATCTAACATATCAAAAGAATCATCCAAATTTGCAGGTTCTTCTAATAAAGCTTCATTTTGCGCGTTAGAATCTAATTCTAATAAATCATCTTCTTCAATCCCCACAAAATCATCATTTAGCAAATCAGGTTCTTGTTCTTTTGATGCATTATCTTTATCGTTAAACGAAATAAAATTAAATGCATACTGAGCCTTAACCGCTTTAGCAAATTTCAAACGACCATTTTCAGAAGCAATCAATTCTCTAACAAATGCATTTCTATCTTCTATCTTGCCGTCTAAAAATGCAAAAATATCAACTTCTTCTACTGTATAAGAATCTTCTTTTGTAATAAGCAATGGCTCTATATCGTAGAAGGAAACTAACTGTTCCTCTTTAACAGGATAATATCCGCCAATATCTTGTGTTGTATCGACATTTTCTGACGCAATGAAACCAGTTACAGTAGCATTGGATAAATCAGGCGTAATTCTTACAAACATGTAAGCAACAGGGAGCAGGTTATTATCAAAATGCGCTTTCGGAACACTTAACTCATCTTCATTAAAAAACAATCTTACATCTATATAAGAATTGTTTATATAAATATCCGAAATATCAAACTCATCCAGAATTTGACCTATATTATGAAGCCCGGAAATATCATCGACTTTATAGCAATCTTTATCAAAAAACTTTTCTGCAATTCTTGCACCAAAAGCATTTGCAACAGCTCTATTACGAGTACTTGCATCACTTATCAATTTACACACATTCTGCGCAAACTCGATTTCACTCTCTTCTATTAAAAAATTATCAGTATTCACCTAACACTCTCCCATACTACGGTTAATGATACCATATTATTAAAAAAAAATCTAGTTGCAGGCATGCCCGAACGCAACAAATCATACATCATTTATACACATTTCTAATTATTAAATTTTCTTAACCAGCTTACTATTGAGAAAGCATATATGATGCGTTATACTTAAAACATAGTTTTTAATAGGAGCATAAAGATGTTTAATAGATTATTATCAATACTAATTTTATATTCTATTATAGGGTTGAATTCTATACCTGTTTTAGCTAATTACTGCGAAACAACGAAAAGCATAGAACATTTAGATGTTCACAAAAAAGCTCCTTGCAACGTAGTAACAATAACAAATCTAAGAAAAACGGTTGAAAGAGGCAATGTATTACAATTTGTATTTGATGAAAAATATTTTTCTAAATGTTCACAAGCCGGAACTTTAGTGCATTTTGTAGTTCCTCAAGCACTTTATACAACAGAAGGAACTTTAATTTTACCTTGTGGAACTAAAATAGTTGCAGAAGTTACCAATATTGAAAAACCAAAGTGGTTTAATAAAAACGCAAGAGTAAGTTTGATTTTTCGAAACATAGTATTACCTGATAATACTTGCATTGATATAAAAGCACGTCCTTTTACAAAAGATTACAAGCTTAAAGAAGGACCGTGGACAACTGCAGGGAAATTAACTTTGTCCACCCTAACTCTTGGTGCTGCCGGTGCAGGTGCTGGCGTAGGCTTTGCATTTATTCCTACTCCTGCTAAAATAGGAACAGGACTCGCAATTGGGATTCCAATCGGCTGTGGTGTTGGTCTTGCACTAGGATTAATTACCCCAGGATGTCACTACAAAGCTAAAAAAGGCGAAACCGTGTATGCAATCCTGATTGATGAATTCAGCATTTGCAATTAAACAAAATTTATATAGACAAGGAAAGTATGAAAGCTAAAAAATTAGAAAGTTTAAAACAAGAGTGTTTAGGATGCAAAAAATGCATTTTAGGCGAAACAAGAAATAATATAGTTTTTTCTGATGGAGATCCTGAAACTGCACGTGCAATACTTATTGGTGAAGCTCCCGGTGAAAATGAAGATAAAACAGGAACTCCATTTGTAGGCAGAGCTGGCAAGCTTTTAAATGAGTTCTTAGAAAAAGCTGGGATTTCAAGAAAAAAAGACTTGTACATAATTAATACCGTAAAATGTAGACCTCCTAAAAATCGAGTTCCGTCTGATGAAGAGAAAAAACGTTGCGAAGATTATCTACTGAAACAAATTGAAATTATTAATCCGGAAGTTTTGATTTTTTGTGGTTCAACTGCTCTTAAATCTTTTTATAATAAAAAAATTGCTATTTCAAAAATTAGAGGTGAAATTTTGAATATTGAAATCGGCGGAAAACCCCGTAAATGCATTCCAATATTCCACCCGTCCTATCTATTGAGATACCACTCTTTAGAAAAAGACAGCCCTAGATATTTCATGCTGGAAGATTTGAAAAAAATAAAAAAAATTATAAATTGATAGAATTTTACGTTAAAACATGCCGGCAATTTGTGTTAAGAACTGTTCGATTAGAACGCCTATATATTCTGCCATTGGGCGCATGAACATTAAAGAAAGTAACAAGCCCAGATAAATTTTTAATGGCATAGAAACCATAAAAATGTTCATTTGCGGCATCATTTTTGATGTAAAACCTAATAAAATATCTGTAATGAATAAAATTCCAAAAATCGGTAGTGCAATACTCAAACCAATCCCAAAAATTTGACCGCTCAAATGTACGATTTGTCCGATAAGTTCAGGAGAAAATGTAAACACATATCCAACAGGCATTGATTTAAAACTGTTATAAATTGCAGAAAACAACCATTGATGTGCGCCTAATCCCAAAAATAGCATTGATGCTAAATAAGTATAAGCTTGCGTAATTACAGGTGATTGTCCGCCGGAAGTCGGGTTCAGCGCTTGGTCAGCAGACAAGCCCATTTGAACTGCAAATGTATTTACACCGAGTTCAATCCCCACGAATAAGATATTTGCACAATATCCCATTGCAAAACCTATAACAAATTCTTTAAATAAAATAAGTGTTAATGCCGGAACAGAGTTTGGTACAACGAAACTTGTATTATATTGCACTATTGGAAATAAGATAAACGCAATACAAGCCGCTAACCAAATTTTCACTTGCATTGGTATTGGATATGTTGAAAAAAGTGGAGCAGATGCAAATAATCCGGACAATCTGGTAAAGATTGCCATAAAAAGAATTATATTGCTTACTGAAAACAACACATCCAAATTGAACATTATGCAACACCTATTAATTGAGGAATCATATCCATAAATTCATTAAATGTCGTAATAAAGACGCTTATCATCCAAGGCATTAAAAATATCAACAGAAGCACACAACCGACAATTTTTGGAACGAATGTCAATGTTGATTCCTGAATTTGTGTTACAGTTTGGAAAATACTTACCAAAAGGCCCAAAACTACACCAACAAGTAGTATTGGAACGGATATTTCCAAAGTTAATATGAACATTTTTTGTAAAAGTGTTATTACTATATCTTGATTCATTGTTTTACTTTCTAAATTTTAATAAAACCCTCTCCCTAGTCCTCTCTTTTTTCAACCTTCTTCCACGATTATATTATATTTACAAGTTGAACTTATTGTTCTTCTGAGAGGGAATGACCGACACTTGTTAATTCATTCAAAACAATTAGGTTACAAAGCTTTCTACAAGCGATTTGACTACCAAATACCAACCGTCGACCATTACAAACATAATCAGCTTAAATGGCAGCGCAATCATTGTTGGCGGTAAGAACATCATACCCATTGATACCAGAACTGATGAAACGACAATATCAATTACCAAAAACGGAAGATAAACTACAAAACCTATTGTAAAAGCTGTTTTAAGTTCACTCAAAATAAATGACGGTAAGAGAACATAAGTCGGAACATCATCTTTATTTTTAGGCTTTTCTATTTTTGCCATTCTTACAAACAACGCCAATTCTTTTTCATGCGTTTGCTTAAACATAAATTTACGAACAGGCTCAATCCCTCTATCAAGCGCAACTTGTTGAGTAATTTGATTGTTCATATAAGGTTGGAGAGCTTTCTCGTTAATTTCATTAAAAGTCGGCGCCATAATAAAGAAGGTTAAAATTAATGCCAAACTCGTAATAACTTGGTTTGGCGGAAGATTACCTGCGCCAATAGCCTGTCTTGTAAGCGACAATACAACAACAAGTCTTATAAAACTTGTTGTCATAATTAAAATACTTGGCGCAAGTGTCAAAATCGTTAACCAAATAAGGATTTGCAAACCGTTTGTGAAATCTTGCGGAGTATTCGCTGTACCTAATCCAATATTAATATTCGGAAATGTCATAGCAGCATTCGACGGCATAATTGAGAACAAAAACAGCCCAAATGTTCCTCCCCATTTCTTTATATCTAAAAACTTCATGATTATTTCCTTAAAAATCGACTATACTTCAATAATATGCTAACAAATTATATTAAGTCATGGCAAATCATTAAGTTTTATTGCGTATAATAAATTATTTATGAATTCTTAAATGTCGATTTTGACCTTCACCAATAGATGTACTTTTTAAATTATATTGATCAACAAGTTCGTGCTGTAATTTTCTTATTTGTGAATTTTGCGGAGCTAACTCTACAACTTCTGCGCCGTCAGAAACTTGTTTAATTGCAGCACGCGCTTCATCCAAGGCTTTTTCTGTTTCATCAGTATATCCTTGTAAACTTTCAACATCACCAGGCTGAATATCTAAAGCATCTTTCAAAACCTTCTGAATTTGCGCCATAGAGTTAGTTTTAACATAGAAAATCTGAACTCTGTATTCTTTTGCTGTATTTAAGATTTTAGCGCCACCTTTTGCAAAATTCTTGTGCGCAATCACAATATCCGCATCTTCTACATTACGCGTTAATTCTACATTCAAGTTTAAACGTTCAATTATTTTTTCTACGATAGTTCTTGATACTGCGTACAAATACAATTTTTTAAGCGGTTTTGCCTGCTCAACATACTTTTGACGAGAGAATGAGAAATTCAAACTATTGTCTTGTGGAGTTTCAGGAACTTCCTGTTTAACAAGTTCAGGAGCAGAAACAGTTTCAACATGTTGTTCTTCAACTTTTCTGATTTCCGGACGAATCGGCCAACCGCGCAAAATATAGTCAACCGCTTCCGAAGTATTTTTATAAACAGCAAGGGTATTTCTATCCAAGATTTCAATTACAATATCAAAAGTCGGTTGTTTTTCTCTTTCTAAAACGGTTTTTTGCGAAGCTCTACGTTTTGCTTCATCATCGCCTAATGTTACTGATTGAATACCGCCAACTAAATCTGATAAGGTTGGGTTTTTGATTAAACTTTCAAGACAATTACCATGTGCAGTTGCAATAAGCATAACACCACGCTCTGCAATTGTTCTTGCAGCTTGCGCCTCGGGTTCTGTACCGATTTCATCAACGACAATAACTTCCGGCGTGTGGTTTTCTACAGCCTCAATCATTATATCTTTTTGGAATTCAGGCTGAGCAACCTGCATTCTCCTTGCTGAACCAACTGCAGGATGCGGAACATCACCATCACCGGCAATTTCGTTTGAAGTATCAACAATTACGACACGTTTTCCGAGTTCGTCCGCCACTAGTCGAGAAATTTCTCTAAGTTTTGTCGTTTTACCAACCCCCGGAGGGCCTAAAAACAGAATACTTTTTCCTTGTGTACAAATATCTTTAATACAAGCAATTGTTCCTGTAACAACACGACCGATACGACAAGTTAAACCAACAACCTTTCCTTGTCTATTTCTTATTGCACTAATACGGTGCAAAGTCCCCGGAATTCCGGAGCGATTATCGTGCGTGAATTCTTGAAGATGCGAAGTTATAAATTTAATATCTTCATCATTAACAAGTTCACATTGTAATTTTTCAATTTTGCCACCGGCATGTCGAACCTCAGGAACTCGACCGATATCAAGTACGATTTCTATTACATCATCTAATTTTTCACACGACAAATTAGACACGACTTTTGGGGGCATAATGGCGATTAGCCTTTCGAGGTCATTTTGAAATTGTAAATTGCTCATCATTCTTATATATAATGCCTTTCTGCTTTCGCATTTGGCTGCAACGGTTCAATTTTGATCTCCTACTTATATTATAACATATCTTTTAGAAATTTCATATAGCAAGCTCAAAACATTCCATTAATTCTTAATTCAATTATTATTTGCTATATAATAATTAATCATTTATTTAATCTCAATATTCCTTTAATATCATATTTTAAACCGTCTGGTGATACGACAACAACTTCACCATTTTCAATTTTCTTGATAGATTTTGTTAGTGATGCTTTTGTAATTAAGTCATTAATACCGTTTGGTTTATTTCCAGATAAATTTTTCTTTAAAACTTCTTTAAACGAATTAATCACAATTCCACTTTTTAATTTTGCCCAATTTTCATCATTAATACCATCGAATTCGAAATCGCTCATGGCAATCAAATCATCCGACGTTTTATTTGTTTCATCTAAAAGTCTTTCACCATAATCAAGTCTTGTTTTTCTTGCGTCATTAATGGTAGTTTCCAGCATTTCTTTTGCATACGCTTTTGCTTTTCCATATACAAAAGCCTGTCTTTCGTTCATCAAATTAAAATCTGCATAAGTAACGGTTTTACAAAATTCTAATTCATTATGATATTCTTTATCAAAATCTGCGTAACTCATTCCCAAATGCTTTTGAGCCAATTCTTCAATATCATAATGAGTTGTTTCAGGCTTCTTATGTTCTTTTTCGCCATTCGCATCTTCAATAACATATTCAATTTTATTTTTTAAATCCTGCAGAGACTTCATGTCAGCGTCAGTTCTAGTTCTAATTTCTTGAATATCAAAATTTAAAAGCTTTTCCTGCATATATGGATAATATCTGTAATGCCATCTAGGTATAATACATATATCTTGATAAGCTTTGCAATTTGCAAATGCATCATCAATTCTGCGTTCCATTCTATATAGTTTGCTTTGTACGCTATCAGAAGTCTCGTACGTAATCGCTGAGCGGTCATAATAATCAAGTTTATTATAATTATCGATAGCATTGTTTAAATCATTGTCACTATTTTTTTGAGAAGTCTTATCTACCTGTTCTGATTTCACATTACTTCTTTCAAAAACATCCTCTTTTATTGCACTATTGGATTGTGAAAACATTGGTAATGAAATTAGTCCTGCAATTACTGCGGGAGCAACGAATTTCTTTGAAACAACACTAGAAAGATTTAAACTGCATTTCATAAAATAAACTCCTTATATTCCTTTCTTTATTATATATAAAAATCCTAAATATTTTTTTTGATAGTAGCTATAAAACTTTATAACATTTTTTATAAAGTAACTAATTGAATATAAAAAAACAGCATACTCTTAATATAACTTAATGTATATATTGACAGATATCCTTGTTAGGCGTAGCATTTATAACAATATTTTTTTAAGGAGGTATAAATGATTCAACCAATCGGCACTGTCAACTATTACAATTTTTATAGTCAAAAGAAACAAAAAACACGCCCTGCTTTTAAAGGTTTTTATGATCCAACCAGTCCAAATATTCCTGCGAGTATGAAAGTTGGAGCAAAAGATACAATTGATCAACTTGCAGACAAAGCAAAAGACCTTATTGTTAAAGTAAAAGAGACTGTCTTTGACAAATTACCAAAAGACGCGAGAGAAACACTTATTCAAAGCCCAAGTGATAACTTTATATTAGACTCAATGCTATCAGATTCTACAAAATCTTTTGGCGTAAAAAAGGGATTGGAGATTATTGATGGTAGCAATCTTGTTGATAATGTGACAGGAGAATATACTCATATTATGCCGGATGGAACTCCTTTTAGTTATACAGACGATATTGCATCCACAACTCCAACCGATATGATAGGAGATGCTGCACAAAATTCTTTTCAGATGCTAGACGCAAATAATTTTTACAATTCAAGTACTGGTTTTTATAAGCATATCATGCCTAGCGGAGATGCAGTTTCAGTTGATTTAAGCGATGTTTTCGATAATGATGAAGTAGCTAAGACGTTCTTTGGTAAAATGCTTGATACCATTTCTGATATATTAGATACTTTTTCATAGAGAGGTATTTTTATGAGAATTCCAGCTATACAAGTATGCAATCCGCAAATCAAAAATTACAAAGCTTATAAACAACAACGTACAAATAGATTTAGTACAAATGAAATTAAGCCAAACAATCAAATCTCATTTGGAAGTGTATCAATTGTTTCAGGCGGTTTAATTATTAGTAAAACAATTAGTGAAGCAATGAAATGTAAGAATATGAGAAAAAATGTTAGTTTAGTTAATAGCATTTTTAAAGCTCCTCAAAAACATTCTAACGATTTAGCCGGTGCAGTCTTCTTATTAAGTAAAATGAAAGAACGTTTTAACTGGATAGAAGCACTTGGTGAAGCAACCAATATTATTGATATAAGACCGGATATTAATAATATGCAAAAAGAAGCCCTTGAAAAAATATATCCTCTTATGAACGATAATAACGGTGGTCATAGAGTTGCAAAAATGAATTTAATGGAAGCAATATTCGATTCAGGAAATTATCTTAATGATTATTTTATAGAAGCTTTTGATGCGCTACCTGATAAATTTTATAAAGGCTTTAAACAAACTTTGGTAGAAAAAGCTTTAAATCCGTTCCATAATTACAATCCAAGCGATAATGACTCTCAATACCTGTACAATTTACGCCTAGTTCAATCAATTGGGAAAGATGAGTATAAAGATTATTTGAGTAATCTTAGACCCGAATACAGCTATTTGCTAAAGACAATTGATGAATGTGCTCTAAAAAATTTAACAAAAGAGCATAATTATGCATATACTATTTATTCAAGTAATTTTGGAGGTGGAATGTGGAAAGACTACTATAAAAAGGTTTTCTATTCAATAGTTCTTGTTTTGGGAAATGATATTCCAAAATTAGCACAAAAATTAAATATTGATGAAGCTTGCGCTAAAGATATTATAAAAGACATGAGTGCAATATCGGACGCAGAAAGAACAAATGATAACGAAGAAAAAGTTAAAATCCTGTCAAAAAGATTAGAAGAAAAATTTGCCAATGGTTTAGTTATGAAACCCCAAAAAGCAAACAATTCACTTGATAAATACTATGCGCTAGATACATTTGAAACAAATATCCACTCTTTCATTAACAAAACTCCACTTGCAAATGAGTTTAAAGAATTTTACAAACCTGAATTAGAAAAAATTAGTAAAGATACAAGAGATGCAAAAAGAGCAGAACAGTACGATACAGAATCACGCGAACAAGATATTATTCGCATGATGCACACACTTTAAAGTGTTTGTATCCCAAAAACTCGTTATCAAATCTTTAAATAAAACAATATTGGCTTGAAAAATAAAATTCGAGCCAATATTAATAATTTCATTGTAGGGTTCTTGAAGAAAATTTCAGATTATAAATACAATACTTTGAACAAAAAATTATTAGGAATTTCTGATTCTGTTGAGTTAGATACAGAGTCAGATATAAAGGGAAAAGTAAACTTAAAACAAGCCAGTAAATACACTGGTTTATGCTACGGAACATTTTATTATCGATTTAGAGAAGATAAATTACGGCACATATGTTTAGTTAAAAAGCCTATTTTTGATATGAAAGATCTCTCAGAGTATATTCTATCTCACAAAGCCGGAGATTGGTCTAAATTATCATATTCAGATGAAGAATTAATTTATGGTGAAAAAATTAACTTAAAAGATTGCTGTAAATTATCAGGCTTATGCTATAACACATTTTATAGCTTTTTCCAACGAAATAATCTGCCTCATTTTAAATATGGACAGAAGGCAATCTTCTTAAAAAATTATATTACAGAATTAATCGATACAAATTTTATTACAGATTAGGGAGCGTATGGATAACCAAGAACAAATAAACGCATTGATTATACAATTAACCAAACAGCAACAAGAGTTGAGTAAAAAAGAAAAGCTTATTAAAGATTTGGAAACTGAAAATATAAAACTCAAAAAAGGTGTTTCAATTAAAAACAATACTAAAAATTAAAGGACTTTATCAAGTAACAAGAAAATCAGGTAAAGTTAAGTATGGTTTTACTATCTATGATGAAAATCATAAACGACGCAGATATGAGAATTTTGATACCCAATCTAAAGCAGAAAAAGCAAGAAGAGAGTTGCTTAATTTAAGGGATGAGAAAAAACTTGCACTGAGTATAAAAAATACCGAAATAACATTTGATTCTCTATATAAAGCCTATGTAACATACGCCGAAGCAAACAACTTTTCAATGAATACAATAACTTCTGGAGAAGGATTATATAGAAACTATCTTCAATTCTTTTCTGATAAGAAAGTTGTTGATATCACCAAACAAGTTGTTCAAAACTTGGCAATTGAAGCAAAGAAGATAATGCCTGTATATTCTTACAATAATACTTTGAAAAAGGCTAAGGCAATTTGGAATTGTGCATTAAAAAACGATATTACGATTCAGCCCAATCC
>CAKVJE010000055.1 GCA_934754735.1 uncultured Candidatus Melainabacteria bacterium | reverse complement strand
GATATATTTGTTCCTCGTAAAAAAGTGTATATTGAAATAGACGGTAAAAAGATTGATGAACGAGATTTGCCAAATAGTGTATCTGGCCCTAGTGATTGGGCAGGCATGAAATGGGGTAAAATTGTCTTTTCACCTGAAGAAGAAGAGAAACTAAAAAATATGCCTTACGAAGATTATATAAAATATTATGATAAATTGATTAAGGAAGGCAAGTATACACAAGTTCCATACGAAAATGAGTAATTGTTATTAATAGAAAGTTATTGGTGCAAAAAATTGCACCCTACTTTTCTAAATTGAAAATGGAAAATGGACAATTGAAAATTATTTAATACAATTTTCCATTTTCCACTTTAAATTTTCCATTGAAAGAGGGTATGGTGCAATTTTTTGCACCATTAATCTTAATAACTTTTTAAGCTTCTTTCATCTCTTTTTTCTGATATCTTGCGGCTCGAGCGTTAATCGCATAACATGTCGAACACAACTTTTGCGAAAGCATAAACATATTACGTTGAATATTGGCAACGTCATTCATAGCTTCCAACATCTTTTCCGGATTAACCATTGACTCCATTGCTTCGTGGTTATCAACTTTTTCATCTGCATACTTTTTTACCAATAATTTGTCAATATAATCTCTTGCTCCAACTGCCATAATTTTTTCTCCTAATCCTTAATTAATTCCCTATACATTAATAAAGTTTTTTTGCTAGCAAAAATTGTCTCTTTTTTATGATTTATTAAGTTTTGTAAATTACAAAATTTTTCATTCTAATTTCTTAATATTTCGTTACAAGTTTGTCTTGACGGCACAACTCAATAATAACAGCCATTTCTTCTTTTAAAAGCGAGCTTTTGTGAAGTTATGTAACAAAGTAAAACAAAACACTCAAGATTTTTGAAAAACATCCGAAGACACAAACATACCAAGCTGTTGATTAGAAAAAAAATAATAGGAGTTGTGTCGTGATGAAAAATTTAGTATTAATTTTATTTGCATTTTTATTTTTAGGCGTTAATCAAGCATTCGCTTACAGAGTTACAGACTTTTCAACTGATGCAAAAATTGTTGAAGCTGTAAGAATTTTAGAACAAGCGGGTGAAACAGATGTTTTAAGAAGTCTTGAAAAAAGAGCTGTTAGAATTAAATTTAACAATCTTTCAATGGTTTCATACAATAGCGCAAATGCATTTGCAGTAAGTACTACAAACGAATTCGGTACAAAAGTTATCTACATTAATTCAATTTACAGAAATGCACCTGCTGAACAAATCGCTTGCTTAATCGCTCACGAAAGCTGTCACACAGGTTATAGCGCAACTTTAGCAGAAGAAACAACTGCAACACAAAAAGAAGCCGCTTGCTGGACTAGATTGAAATCAGCATACAAAACTTACCCAGATTCAAAATTAACAAGAAGATTAGATAAATTGAGCGGTTTGTATATGGCTTCAACTGCAAATAACAACTTAGTTGAACAAAAGATTGCATCAAGCAGTTTCTACAGAAGCCAATTAGGTTTGAACTAAAAGATTTGACACATAACTCCTTCTAAATTATAGCACCTTCACGAATAAGTGAAGGTGTCTTTGTATCTATAAAAAAGGATGACTAAAAAGTCATCCTTTGGATTATGCGTTTACAACTTTTAAAAGTCTTTCCCAAACTTCATCAATTGAACCATTTGCATCAATTTTATAAAGAACACCTTTGTCTTCATAAAATTTAACTAGCGGAGCAGTTTCGTTGAAATAAGTTTCGAAGCGCAATTTTGCAGTTTCTTCGTTATCATCAGCTCTTGTTTTTAAATCAACATTACATTTATCACATTTTCCTGCAACTTTTGAAGGTTTAAATTTTTTATTATAAATTTCGCCACAAACAGGGCAAGATTCACGATAAATGATTCTTTCAATAAGAATTTGTGTATCAATATCAAAATAGATTGCTTTGAATGAAGCTTCTTCTTTATCAACATTTTTGTTTATTTCTTCTAATGTTTTAGCTTGTTCTAAGCTTCTAGGATAACCGTCAAGAACATACCCGTTTTTGCAATCATCTTCACCTAATCTTTTTTCAATAATTTTACCAACCAATTCAGCCGGTACAAGTTGTCCTTTATCAATAAAAGATTTTGCGATTTTGCCTTCTTCAGATTCTTTAGCAATTTCAGCTCTTAATAAAGAACCTGTGTCTACGTGTGGAAAGCCTAAAAATTCAGACAATCTGTTAGTTTGAGTTCCTTTACCACATGCCGGAGGCCCTAAAAAAATTAATTCTTTTTTCATAACTTTCTCCTTCTTTCCTAATTATAGAACTAAAAAGTGTTTGTGCAACTTTCGCGCAAGTGGTTGTGGAGTTTAATGTCCATTTTGAACTAGAATTACCTCTTTAATCAAAATAATAAATAGTGTTTTTTAGTATATATGAATAATTATCAAAAACTGAAATTATTGTATCTATAATTTTTTTCAGATCTGAATGTGTAATATCTATTTCATTTTGATAATCTGTATAATGTGCATATAATTTACTTCTAATTGTTTTTAAATTTTTAAAGCAACTATTCAATATCTCTTCATCATTTTTTATATTTAATTCTTCAAATGTATTTTTTATATTTTTCAGACGTTCCTGTTCTATTGGATCATCATCAGTACAAAATTTAATAAGGTCAGGCCGATTAAAATTCGTTATATATTTGGGCTTATCTTTGATAAGTTCTTCCATTAAAACTTGCTTATTATTTTCATAATATTCTGAAAAACTTCTAAGAAATTTAGGAAAACTTAAATCATCATCATGACTTCCATATTCCGTTAAAGCTGTAATTGCCAAAATTAATGAACATTCATAATTATATCTAATCCAAAAACTATAATTAGATTTAAACATTTCAATTTTTTCTTCTGTATTTTTTTGAAAAAATCTTTTATAATTATTTTGTGAACTTTTTATTAAAGAAATTTTTAAAGAGATTTTTTCCAACCAATTTATAAAATATTCTTTGTCTTTATTCATTTATATATTCCAAATACTCTAAAATTTTCTTTTGTTCTAAATACAACATATAATTATGCATAAACTCATAATCAGGTTCAGCTTTTGAGTTTACAGGAAGAAATATTTTCTCTCTTTTAATTCTCGTATCATTAATTTCTCTATTAAAGTTATACTTTTCGGATAACCTATTAAGCATACAAGACATAAATAAATATGCATATTTTGAATAGTTGCCTTTTAAGTGTGTTACGTGATCACTTGCAATAAATTCATAAGGTTCATAAAAACATGCGCCTACACTACCAGAATTTGCAAGGCTTAGGCAATTATCATACTTCCTTACTCCAATTTCATTTCCTATAAAATTATCAACGCCGTTATTTGATGCTGTAGACGATACATAAGGCAGCTTTCCTTCTTTTTGGTGTTCTTTTATAAGGCGTTTACCTCTCTGTATCTTTTCAAAAATTTCAAAAATAAAAAATTCCTTCCATTCCTTATTCAACTCAATTTCTTTGAAGTCATTAACATTGTTCTTAATATGTTCCTTATACTGATTTTTAAGTTTTGCTTCACGTTCTTTTATATATTCTTCCATAAACTTATAATCAGGTTCAGCTTTTGAATTTACAGGTAATAATAGTTTTGACTTAACCATACGACACGGACGCCATTTTCTTGCATACATAAAGCAAACTCTTTGTTTTTCTATTGTTGCTATCAAAAACATGGCAATATATTTATTTAATTTATAGTCTTTTAAATACAAAGGGTTTACATCATGAGTACAAGTAAATGGTATTTTTTGATAGTATGCAAAACCAACTGAACCATTATTTGTAACACATAAACAATTTCCTGGAAATATTTTACGTTCAATTGATTCATTAGGTTCTTTACCCGTTTTAGAAGTGTTCAAAATATTCTCATAAGAATAAAATTCTGTAATTCCATTATTATATTCAGTAGCTCCAATAAAAGGAATTTTACCATTTTTTTCTGAATTAGGTTTTTTGTTATAAAAGCCACATTTTATATTAAATATATCAGTAAATTTAAATTCTTTCCATTTTCTATCTTCTAGGTTCATTTTTCTCCTCATCAAACAAGTAACCTCTACCTTGAGCAATCATAGAAAATTCAAAGGTTAAATAGTCTGCAATAGTTTTGTCAAAATCTTCTTCTGTAGGTATTTCGTCATTAAAATAATAAAAAGCGTGTAACCATTCATCAGTAGCTTCTACCGTTGATTTTACGCAAAATTGCGTAGGAGCTTCTATACGGTCAAACCATACGTCAAGCAAGTGTTGTTTCTTATCTTTTGCGTATTCAGTTTCAATTAATCCTATATGTGGAGCAACTTTAAATCCGTCATCTTTAAAATCAATAAATTTGCACTCCTTATCGTTAGGATGTGGTTTATGTGCCGTAAATACAGCTATACAAGGATTCACCCCTACGCCATAGAACGTATCGCCGCTTAATGTAATAACACCTTCTAAAGTATGGTGTTTTAGGATACTTTCTTTATAATCTTGTTCGTCTTTCGTTTTACCTGTTAGGGATGATTGCGGAATAATCACAATTGCTTTTCCGTCTTCAGCTAATGAATCAAGTAAATGTTCAACAAAACTAATTTCATACAACGAAGGATTTGCTTTTGAACCTTGACTATAAGGGGGATTCATCATTCCAACAGTTGCACCTTTAAGCTGTAATTCAGAATCTCTACACCTTAGGAAGTCTTCATCAATGAGATTACTTTTCCCATCACCACGTATAATCATGTTTGAAGTTGCAATTGTAAACATATATGGTTGAAGTTCAATACCATGAAGTTGATTCTTTCTGATATTTTCTTTCTGACGGTCGTCTTTAGCTTTTTTTAACATATTGTGCATAGCTGCAATAAGAAAACCTGCCGTTCCGCAACAAGGGTCAAATACAATATCTTCCGGTTTAAGGTCAACCAAATCACAGAATAATTGAGTAATATGTTTTGGTGTAAGTATAATCCCCAAACTTTGCCCGTCACCACCGGAATAACTCATAAATTCGCCATAGAATCTACCTAAGTAATCTTCGGCTGTTTTTGTATATTTAATAGTTTTATAAATATTATCATATATTTGTTCTGCATAATATTTTAGAGGTGTTTTCCCTAATGTAGGATTGACTTCATTTAAAATTCTCGTATCTTTAATTACTGCAAATTGTGTTAATAATTTGTCTTTCTTTACCGTAGGTGATACTTTTGAACGCTGTAAATTTTTATCAATAGCAGAATAAATCTTGTTTCCGTCAGTATCAACTTCATCACCATTAAGTTGTTCAAGGTTAAAAGAACCTTTATCAATCTCTCTTAGAGCAAGCAAAATACCTGATACAACAAGAGGTTTTTGTGTATCCTGTAAATTACCATAATTTCTAAGGTCTTCATGCAGGTTCTTTGCAAACTTAAGAATTTCGGTAGTTTCTTTTTGTAAATCTGTATTTTCACCAAGAATTTCTCTTGTATAATATTCATCAATATTTTCTTCATTAAATATATAAAAAGATTCAACGTCAGGCATTATCTTGCAGTATTCACGTTCATTTATAAATAAAGGTGTAATCTTATGATGTTTTTCGTTACCTGATACACCAAAAGCAATAATCTTCTTATAATGAGTGTTATTAATAAGGTGTTTACCATAGAAATATGCGCCATTAACAGCATAGTCTGTAACTGCTTTAGTATCTATGCTGATTAAATCCTTATCGTCATATTTCACGTGTTTTGATAAGTCTGATTTATCTTCAATTACAAGCAAAAAGTCACCAACTACGCCTGCATACTCGGGGTATCCAACATTTCCAGTTCCCTTTTTAGAAGCAGTCTTCAATGCTTCGTTAACTTCCTTTATTGAGCAACCTTGCGGTTCAAGACATATACCTGCTTCTTTCAACAGGTCATATACCCATAAATCTGTTTTTGCTTCCTTTTTTGCCATATTAATATTCTTCCTTCAAAATTTCATCAAATTTTCCAGCCATAAACAATGGAATATTATACAATCCATTATTTATTTCAAAATCAGCAAGGCTTGTTCTTATACTTATTTCAGGTTCAAATTTTTCTCTGTAAACTTTTAAAGATTTTGCCTGTAAATTTGTTGTTGCTTTTACTTCAACTGGAATTACATATCCGTCTGTTTGTATTACAAAATCAATTTCAGCGTTTCCTGATTTGCTTATCCAATAGGCAATTTCCATATCTTCAAGGGTTTTCAATTGCTGTAGAACATATTGCTCCGCCAATGCTCCGTTAAACTCGGTAAAAATTTTATCTCCTTCAATCAATGTTCTTGCCGGAAGTTTGCTCAATGCACAAAGTAATCCAACATCCAAAACGAAAAGTTTGAATGCCTTTGTATCTTCATAAGCCTTAATTGGCATTGCTGGTTTTGTTATTCGATTTATTTTATAAACGAGACCACAATTTATAAGCCAAGACAAGGCTTCTTCAAATTCATCTGCTCTTGCTCCTTGTTTAATCTTTTTATAAACAAATTTCTTACTTTCTTGCGTTAATTGATTTGGAATAGATTCCCAAAGTAAATCAATTTTTAATTTGCCGGTAGAAGAAATATGCTTTGAAAAGTCATTAGTGTAAGCTCTTAAAATGCTTTCCTGAATTTTTCTTGCCTTTTTATAGTCATTATTATTAACAAAATCATTAACAACTTCAGGCATTCCACCGATATAATAATATTTTTTAAGCCATTCTACATATTTGGGTTTAAATGTTTTTATATTATCAGATGTTGGATTTTCTAACAATTTAACAAAATTTTCTTCTCCAATTGCTTCTAAAAATTCTAGAAAAGACAATGGATATAAGTCCAAGAAATCAACTTTGCCAACTGGAAAAGAAATGCTTTCGTGCAAAGCAACACCTAACAAACTTCCCGCCGCAACGATATGATATTGAGAATTATTTTCGTAAAAATATTTTAGGGTTGTTAGAGCTTTTGGACATTCTTGAACTTCATCAAGAATAATCAATGTATTATCTGCATTAAATTTTGAATATTCAAGCTCCAAACCTTCCAATATACGATTAGTATTCATATCTTTTGAAAATAGTTCACACATCAACTCGTTATTTTCAAAGTTTATATAAATAGTTTTCTTATATTGAGTTTTACCAAACTCTTTCATTAGCCAAGTTTTACCAACCTGTCTTGCTCCTCTTATTATAAGAGGTTTACGATTTTGGCTTTCTTTCCAATTTATAAGATTTTTAATAGCATATCTTTTCATTGCTTAATAAAACTTAACATATTTCAACGTTTCATAACTCATATATTTGATGGAGATTTTACAAAATTTTGCATTTTTTCTATGGACTTTTGTGCATCGGATAACATTTTTTAGATTGTTATGATAATCTTTAAAAATTCCATATTTGCAAAATTATAAATTATGTTAAACTTACCTTGTAAATTTTAAAAGTTTTTGTTTTAGATAATGTAATTTATTGGGTTTGAATTTCTCCCTCGCTATACTCTAACCAACTGTTAAAAGAGATCAAACAGCAAGTATTTTTATAGATTGTTTTTCTAGAAACAAACACGACCGATTCATTCAATTATTGCAATAGAGAGTGATAGTTGGTATCATAAGCTTATGAAAATAGACAACTTTAAAATTGAAGAATGGATGAATAAATATGAGGCTTCTGCTCAGTATGACCTTACCACAACTTGCATTTCACCATTATCAATAAATGACTTACCGTTTGATAAATCAATTTTTGATGTGAAGCTCGGCTATGGTGATATTCCTGGTTCAAATAGTTTAAAATCCGCAATCAAATCTTTATACGAAAATCAAGAACTGGAAAATATAACCGTTACACATGGAGCTATCGGTGCTAATCAATTAGTTTTTTTATCTCTTTTAGAAAAAGGAGATGAAGTAGTTTCGATTATTCCGACTTATCAACAACATTATTCAATCCCTAAATCTTTAGGATGTAATGTAAAACTTTATTTTTTGAAAGAAGAAAATAATTGGCTTCCAAATCTTGAAGATTTGGACAAAATAGTAACTTCTAAAACAAAACTTCTTTGCCTCAACAATCCAAACAATCCGACAGGCGCAGTTATTCCGGATTGGATGTTAGAAAAAATTGTTGAAATTGCAAAAAAGAAAAATGTTTGGATTTTATCCGACGAAGTCTATCGCGGTTTGAATTTGTACGGCAAACCATATTCTTTATCAATCGCAGATATATATGAAAAAGGAATTTCAGTAGGAAGTATGTCCAAAACTTATTCACTTCCAGGGTTAAGAGTGGGTTGGATTGTCGGCAGATTAGATTTGATAAACGAAATTAACCACCAAAGACAATATAACACAATTAGTGTAAGCATCTTGGATGATTATTTTGCATCTGTTGCAATAGAAAATCGAGATTTTATTGCCGGAAGAAATTTTGAAATTATGAGAAAAGGTGTTGATATTCTAAAATCATGGTTAAAGCGAAATCCAAACATTGATTGTATTTTGCCAACAGGAGGAACAACCGTTCTTATAAAATACAATCTTGATTTGCCATCAAGAGATTTTTGCAAAAAATTACAAGCCTCAACCGGTGTTGCACTTCTTCCGGGAGAAACGCTAGAAATGGAAGGATATGCAAGACTTGGTTTCTGCGCAGATAATTTAAAACCAGCATTGGAATTAATTACAGAATTTATTGCTGATAGAAAATGGAAATAAAAATTACCTTCATTCTTATACAAAAACTATAAGCGTTAGCGCATTTAAAGCACCCTTCAACCTTTCATCTGTTCAACTAATACTTCTCCTCAACTTCTAAACTGCTCAACTTTTCTCACAAAACAGCCACCCATCACAGCCTTCCCTTGTTAGGGAAAGAGCTAAAATTCTCTGGTAGAAGGCAAGAATTGTTGTAAATTAATGCAGTTCAACACCCTTTTTCTTTTCAAGTTTTGTAAGTCGTGCTTCCAGTTCTTCAATTCTACGATTTTGAGTTTCTATCAATTGCTGTTGTTTGTCTACTTTTTTAGATAAAGAAGTCACATTTCCAACAATTTCACAAATCTTTGTATCAAGCTCTTTAACAGCATTGATTACGGCATAGAACATATCTTCCATGCGGATTCTTAAATATCCGTCATCGCCTTCTGTAACAGCATCAGGGAAAACTTTTTGCAAATCTTGTGCCATAACACCGACATGTGGAGTCTTAGCTTCGTCTTTTTTGAATGTGTAATGGAAGAAATCAAGTTTCTTAAGCTCATCTAAACCTGCGGTATATGCTTCGCCAACATTCTTTAAACGACGATCGGATATAACAACAGTTTTATTGGCGTAATTCGTCGCGTTCGTTGTATTCCACATATAAACATTGCTCCCGCTTGACTGACCGTCCGTGGCAAGAAAACCATAAGAGTTACCGGCAAACGATGTCCAAAGAGCAGCATCTCCAACCCGTCTTGTACCTATAGCCGCAAGATTTCCAACAATCAAATTCCCAGGAATGTATATCGTATCCGTTTCCGTGCCTAATACTATTTGATTAGATGCTGATGAAGCTGCACCTGCACCAATTGCAACTGAATATTCATGTCCATACTTTACAACTGCTCCATTACCAATTGCAATTGAAAAATTGCCTTTCGCCTTCGCCTCGTTTCCAATTGCTATAGCAAAATCACTAGATTCCGATGTACTGCTGTCACTTGTGATTGCGTTATACCCAATAGCAATTGTACGATAATCTTTTGCTTCTGCCGAAGTTCCAATTGCTATATTTCCACCGTATAGCATACTACCATCATAACGAGTAGAATTCATCGCTTGTGCATTATATCCAATTGAAATAGAATCAGGGTCTATAGCTTGCGCTAATTTACCAATTGCAATTGCACTATTTACAGTTTTACTAGAGCTATTATCAGGACCAGCAACTGTATTAGCACCAATAGCAATTAGCCCTGTGCTATTTTTATTTAATGTTTGTCCTGCTCCAAATGCAATAGAATCATTAGGTATATATTGATTAGAGATTCCGATTCTTCCCTTTGTCGGGTCAGCAGTTATACCAATTGGAGTGGTATTTCCATTTCCAAATGCTATATGTGAAGCATTATCGCCAGAATCTATAAACAATCGAGTTTTAGATTCTAATGATGCTGGAAGAGAAGATGCGCCTATTATTACCGGAGAATTGTCGTTGCGATTCATGTTGAATGCAATACTATTGCTCAAACCTGTATAAACCCAAGGACTATCGCCTGAACCTGCATTACGTGCCATCTTTTTTGTAACCATTGGCGCAGTTGCAGCAGCAAGAATAGCTACAATTAACAAAACAACCATCATTTCCATTAATGAAAATGCAGGTTTTAAATATCCATTAGTCTTTTTCACGAATAATTCTCCCATAATTACAAAAACATATTATCCTAGCATTATTGTATTCATACAATAATGTCGTAATTCTAGCACATATAATGTATACATGCAACAGAGAAGTGAAAAAACTATAGAATTTGCAAAAGTTGTAGGTGCTATGATTACTGAATTACGCACCAATAAAAATCTTTCTATAAACAAATTTGCTCATGAATATGGCTTAGATGTTGGAAACACTAGTCGTATTGAAAAAGGTTCAATAGAAGTTAAACTTGTTACATTTTGGAAAATCGCAGAAGCATTAGAAATATCACCTTCCAAACTGTTAAGAATAGTTGAATTGCGTTTGGGTAAAGAATTTCATTTTTATGAAGAATAATGATAAAATGCGATAAGTCTGTTATTTATCGCATCCTTTTATATTTGAATATTTACTGTTTTATTTTAAAAATTTTTTCTTTATTGCAATACAAAAAGTTAAATAGTTGAATGATGGAAACATTGAAAAGTTTATTTAATTACTTTCGTTCTTATATAAAAACTATGAGTGTTAGCGAATTTAAAGCACTCTTCAATCCTTCAACCTTTCATATGTTCAATTAACACTTCTCCTCAACTTCTAAACGTCTCCCCTTTCAAAATTATTCGTGTTATGATTTACATGTGATAAATAATTAGGAGTTTATTATGGCGAAAGATTGCAGTTTTGATGTTGTTTCAGAATTCGACCGTCAAGAGTTAGTTAATGCTGTTGACCAAGTAAAAAGAGATTTGACATCACGTTTTGACTTAAAAAATTCTAATTCTTCAATTGATTTGGAAGGCGAAAAGTCAATAACAATCACAACAAATGACGAAATGAAATTGAGAAATATTTACGATATTCTTCAATCAAAGCTTGTTAAACGCGGTTTGAGTATTAAGATTTTAGACGCTCAATCAATCGAAAACGCACTTGGCGGAAATGTTAGACAAGTTTTCAACTTGAAAAAAGGCTTAACTCAAGAATTAGCAAAGAAAATTGTTGCTGATATTAAAGATTCAAAATTAAAAGTTCAAGCTTCTATTCAAGGTGAACAAGTAAGGGTTTCAGGCAAAAGCAGAGATGATTTGCAGACTGTAATTCAGCTTTTGAGGAAGAATGAAGAAAAGTATGACGCACCTCTGCAGTTTACGAACTATAGATAGATGTGAAGAAATAAAACTTAAATAAATGGAAAATTGAAAATGGAAAGTGGAAAATTGTTTTAGAAATTTATTAAGTTTAAAAAGTTCAATATTGAACACAGTTTTAATAAAAAAATGTAGGGTGCAATTTTTTGCACCATATAAATAATTTTCCATTTTCAACTTTCCATTTTCCATTGCTAAACCGTTCACCAAAGAACACATGCACATTTGCAAGGCGCAAAGTGTGCGAAGAAAAGGAATTATATCATGCCAAACATAGAAAATACAATTGACCGTATTCAAGAATTAATTGATACAAACGCAGAACAGCAACTTCGTGACGAACTTGCAACTTATCACTCTGCGGATTTGGCGGATATGTTTCAAAAATTAAAGCCCGAAGAACGTTTGGCTTGTATTACTCATATTGATGAAGAAAAAGCCGCGGATGTAATTGAATATCTGCCTCCTCAACTTCAAGTCGAGATTTTGGGTGATGTTGATAAAGGACTTGCGTCAAGACTGATTTCAAAACTCCCGCATGATGAAGCTGCGGACGTTTTGGGCGATAT
>CAKVJE010000054.1 GCA_934754735.1 uncultured Candidatus Melainabacteria bacterium | reverse complement strand
ACTACAATCTTCCCCTTAATCATATTTCTATATTAACCCAAAGATTAATATTAGACAAATTATTAACTTTTATAAATTATTAAAAATATAATTTTTAATAATAATTTCTCTATATGGCTATACTAGAGTTTAATATTTAAGTTATAATAATTCTGAGCGTTTTACTGAAAATTATCGGAGGATTTATGAATAAAATTTTTTGGAAAAGAGCAGGAATTGCTGTAAGTGCAACTGTTATAAGCGCATATTCATTATTTTTATTAGCACCTTTAGCACTAAATCCTGTCATAAATAATTATTCAGGAGAAATCTCTAAAATAATCAAAGATTCTTGTGGCTTAAATTCGTCCGTTGAAGGTATAAAATTTGTTACTACACCGAAATTAACGGCCGGAATTAAAGTTAAAAATTTCAAGCTTTTAACTCCTAAAGACGAGGAAATTTTAAACGCCGATGATTTTCAAGTAAAAATGTCTTTGCTTCCGCTTTTTGCCAAAAAAATCCGAGTTGACGCAGTTCAGCTAAAATCCGCCAATGCTAATATCAAAATGGATCACAAAGGACATTTTGATATAGAAAAATATTTACCACAACAAGAAGAAACTGAAAATACAGAAGTTCAAACAGAACCTGTTGTTTTGCCGTTCGGTTTAAAGCTCTCAAACCATTTGCCTGATATAAGAGTTGGTAATTATAATGTAATTTTAACAGACGGAGTGAACAAGTATGTTGTGTCTGGTGATAGAGCCGAAGTTACTGATTTTATTTTAAACAAGCACGTAAAAATTGCAACAAACGGTAAAATGACTTTGCGTGATAGAGAACAATTTAATTACAATATTAAAATTTTCAACAAAATCATGCCAAATTTAGAATTAAACGATTTAGTTTGCAATCCACAACCAATGGAAGAAAATAAAGAAGAAACCGCACCAATAGATATTATCGGAATATTGGACGGAATCTATCAATACAAGCTTACAGCTAATGCTGATGCGGATTTAACAATCGCACAAGATGATATTAAAGGTCAAGTAAATGTATCAAATGTCTCTCTAATTAACTTACCTGCAAGTAATGCGGATTTGAAATTCAAAGGTAACAATATTGATATTTTATCTGATATTTATACTGCAAAAGACGAAGTTTCACATATAAACGGTGTTATTAAAACAGGCAGTAAACCAAAAATTGATATGAATTTTAAATCAGGTGCAGAAATCGCAAATATTTTAAATATAGTTAAAAATATTGCATTGATATTTAATATAAAAGATTTACAAACATTGAGTGCAAACGGGAAATTAGACGCTGATTTTAATATCAAATCGGATATGAAATCCGTAAACTCTAGCGGTTATTTAAAAATCCCAACGGCTAATCTTTATTACGGCCTATATAAAATCGGTGTAGATAGTATTAATGCTGATATTCGACTTGATGACAACAATATTAATATCAAAAATATCGGTTTTTCTATTCTTAATCAGCCTTTGAAATTTTACGGTACAATTAGCGAAGATGCGGTTAGTGATTTGCACTTAACTGCTAACAAATTAAACGTAAAAGGGCTTATTGTTGCTTGTGGTCAAGCCGCTTTATTAAAGGACAACAATGTAAATTCAGGCACTGTGTCAATGAACGTGGATATCAAAGGCAAGTTGGACAAGATTAATCCACTTGTAAAAATTAATCTTGAAAATCTTAATATTAAAAACGTTCCTGCGAATACAACGCTTAAAGCACCTTTAACAGTTATAAATATAACTTCTGACGGAAAAACTTTTTCAGGAAACGCAAAAAGTACAAATCTTTTGGCTATAAATCCTGCAGCAAAAGTTTCGATTCCAAATATAGCTATGAATATTCGTGAAGACGAGTTAGAAATTACTCAAACTCCGGTTACGATTGATAAAATAAAGATAAATGTTTCAGGGAAAATTAAAAATTACTTGAAAGATAAGATGACACTTGATTTTGTTACAACAGGTAATATTAAATCCGATTTAATCGGCGATATTAATATGGCAAAACAAACGTTGAGCTTAAATTACGCTACAACCGCGCCTTCTACAATAATTGTTCCAATGTTTGACAAATCTAAAATGACATTTTCAGGAAATATCGGAATTACAGGCAACATGGCTAATCCGATTTTAAAAGGACAAGTGAGCGTACCGAGTTTAAGTATTCCTGAAATCCCTGTAAGTATGACAAATATGGCAATCAAACTTAACGGTGCAATTTTAAACGGAAGTGCAACCGTTGAAAAATTCACATCAGGAGGAATTGAAGCCGAAACTTTAACAAGTGATTTTTCAATGAAAGGCGAAAATTTTTATCTTAATAATTTAAAAGGAACTGCGTTTAACGGAAAAATCAACGGCAATATTATTTATAATTTGAATAATGCAAAAACAACTGTCGAGTTTAAAGGTACAGGATTAAACGCAGAAAAAGCCGTTTACGGTGGAACAGGCATTAAAGATGCATTAACAGGGACTTTAAGTTTCGATACAAAATTAACACTGACCGTTGCTGATTATAACGACATGATGAATTCAATGCGCGGTAATTTAAATTTTGATATCAAAAATGGTGCTTTTGGCGCAATAGGACGCTTAGAGAATTATTTACATGCAGATAATATTATAAGCAATGCTATACTTAAATCTACTGTTGCAACTATTTCAAATGCAATAAATATTGCAGACACAGCAACATTTAATTCTTTGAGCGGGAAATTAACTTTTGTTAACGGCTGGGCAGAACTTAATCCTGTAAAAAGTTCAGGGCCATTGCTTTCTTACTACGTAAAAGGGAAATACAATCTTTTAAGTGGAAATGCGATTTTGGTGATTTTAGGACGTTTGGACGGTTCTGTAGTTGCAAAAATGGGACCAATTGGCCAATTATCAGCAACAAAACTTTTAAGCTATATTCCAAAATTTGGAACATCCACTGCTAACTTTGTTAATTCACTTACTGCAAGTCCTAAGAATGAGCCTACAAACCAAATTCCGGCTTTAACAAACGGAAGTACAACATATAAAGACTTTAAAGTTGTTCATAGCGGAATTGCAGGCAAAGCTTCTTCAATTAAATCTTTTAAATGGTTGACAGAAGTTGACACAAGTGCGATTGAAACAAAGACAATGAAAGAAACAATAAATGACATAAAAACTTCCGTTGGCACAGACGTTACAAACACAATTCAAAGCGTAACCGATGCAGTTACAACTTCGAAAGAACAATGGAATACAACAAAAGACCAACTCAAAAACAGCGCAGAAGAATTGAAGAATTTGTTTAAATTTTAACAATCAAAAATAATAAGAATGGCGGAGAAAAATAAATTTTTCTCCGCCATTCTATTAATAAATTTTTAGATTTTAACCTTCCAACATTTGTCTAACAAACTCATTAACAGTCTTAGGATTAGCTCTGCCTTTAGTTTCTTTCATAACTTGACCAACAAAGAATCCTAACAAGTTAGTTTTACCGTTTTTGTAAGCTTCAACTTGATTTGGATTAGCGTCAACAATCTTTTTAACGATTTCTTTGATTGCGCCTTCGTCAGAAATTTGGCTTAAACCTTTCTTCTCAACGATAGCAGACGCTTTATCACCGTTTGTTATCATATCTTCAACAAGAATTTGTTTACCGATGTTGTTAGAAATTGTGCCTTTTTCAATTAAAGAAATTAATTCTGCTAAGTTTTCAGGAGTCAACTTAGTTTCAGTAATTTCAACTTTGTTTTCCTTTAAGTATGCTGCAATTTCGCCCATCATAAAGTTAACAGCGATTTTTGCGTTAGCACCGAGTTCAAGAACTTTGTCGAAGAACAATGCAAGCGGCATTTGCTCAACAATAACGCAAGCGTCATATTCGCTCAAACCAACACTCATATATCTTTGACGCTTAGCTTCAGGGAGTTCAGGCATTTTTGCTCTAATTTCTTCAACCCATTCTCTTGAAATTTCAAGAGGCATTAAATCAGGTTCTGGGAAGTATCTGTAATCGTGAGCATCTTCTTTTCCTCTCATAGAACGAGTTTCTTTCAAATTGTCATCCCAAAGTCTTGTTTCTTGAACAACTTGACCGCCTTCTTCAACAATTTCAATTTGTCTGTCTATTTCGTATTCGATTGCTCTTTGAAGCGCTGAAAAACTGTTTACGTTCTTAATTTCAGCTCTTGTACCAAATTCTTTAGAACCTTTTGGCATAATTGAAATGTTTGCGTCACATCTCATAGAACCTTCTTCCAAGTTACCGTCGCAAACTCCAAGGTATCTAACGATATCACGAAGTTCTTCCATATAGTTTCTAGCTTCTTCGCTTGAACGCATATCAGGTTCAGAAACGATTTCCAAAAGTGGAGTTCCGGCTCTGTTTAAGTCAACTAAAGAATAAGTTGCACCATTAATACCAGCAGCACCTACGTGAACCAGTTTTCCGGCATCTTCTTCTAAGTGCGCTCTTGTAATACCGATTCTTTTGCCTTTTACGTCAATATAACCGTTTACGCAAATCGGTTCATCGTATTGTGAAATTTGATAACCTTTTGGAAGGTCTGGGTAAAAATATTGTTTTCTATCAAATTTACAACGATTTGGAATTTCGCAATGCAAAGCCAAACCAAGCAAAATACCCATATTTACACATTCTTTATTAAGAACAGGTAAAACGCCAGGCATACCCAATGTAATAGGGCTGATTTGTGTATTTTGTTCGTTACCGAATTCTGTTGAATCCGGTGCGAAAATTTTTGACTTTGTTTTCAATTGTGCGTGAACTTCCAAGCCAATCACGACTTCGTATTTATCTCTTAAATCTGTCATACTAAAATCCTCACTTAATACAACCATTTTATCATAAATATATGTTTTTCAAATGCTTAATTTCCAGTTTTGGTTTCAAAAGTATTGAAATCGCGTCTATTCTGAATTTTTTATAACTCGGATTTTCTTGCAAATACATGCTTAAACCTGTTTTTATATTTTTGTATTTTGTTTTAGTAATAGCTTCTAAAGGATGTCCGCATATGTCAGTTTTTCGAGTTTTAACTTCTACAAACACAAGTGTATCTTTATCCAAAGCTATAATGTCAATTTCGCAAAAACGTGAAAAATGTCGATTTCTTTCAAGAATTTTATACCCTTGTCTTAGCAAAAATTTTTCTGCAATTTCTTCACCGTTTTGTCCGAGTTTTATGTTTGACATATTTAAATTTCCAAAATTATTTTTTAATATTATACCAAAATCAAAAAATAATTTTTGTCAGTTAATTTAATGTTGTATAATATCAGATATGAACGAAGCTTTATTAGAAACAATTAAACTTGTGCCGACTCAACCGGGGTGCTATCTTTATTACGATAAAAATGGTGAAATTATTTACGTCGGCAAAGCAAAAAATCTTAAACGCCGAGTTTACAGCTATTTTCATAAACAGCATGAAAGTCCAAAAACCAACATTTTGGTTTCACAAATAGAGAAGCTAGAATACATCATTACAGATTCCGAAGTCGAAGCTTTGATTTTGGAATCACATTTAATAAAGAAACATAAGCCAAAATACAATATTTTACTTAAAGACGACAAAAAATATCCATATTTTTTGATTACAGATGAAGATTTTCCACGAATTCAAGTTGTAAGAAAGAAAAACTTAAATCCGGACAAAGGCAAATTTTATGGGCCTTATACAGATGTTGGCGCGATGTATGCAACTCTTGATTTTTTAAAACGACTTTTTCCGCTCAAACAATGTAAAACTCCAAAATTCTCAAACCGTCCATGCCTATATTACCATATTGGCAAGTGCCTTGCGCCATGCCAAGGTAAAGTAACACCGGAAGAATACCAAAAACTTATTCAACAAGTTGAGTTATTTTTGAGTGGTAAGCAATCAGAACTTTTAAAACAAATCCAGATTCAAATGCAAAAATACGCTGACTCTGAACAGTTCGAAAAAGCTGCAAAAATGCGCGACAGCTATCTTGATTTACAAAAAACACTTGAACGACAAAAAGTCGTTTATGAAAATACAAAACTGAATGAAGATATTATTGCAGTTCTCTATGAAGACGGAATCTTGGCAATAGTCATTATGATGATTAGAGAAGGCCGACTTATTGATAAAAAAGATTTTACATATTTTGTTGATAATGTCGATAAAACAGAATATTTTGAAACATTTTTCCGCGATTATTATTCTGGGTTGAAATTAGAATTTCCGGATAGAATTATATCAAAAGACCTTCAAGAAATTGGTGATAAAGAGCTTTATCAAGATTGGTTGAAAATACTTTCAGGTAAAAAAGTAACGATTAATTATGGCAACGGAAAATTCAAAGAACTCTACGAACTTGCAATGAAAAATGCAACAAATTTATTAGAGAATGCTAAATTGAAGAAAATGGCGCAAATTCGCGATGATTTTAATGAAGTAGGAGCATATTTAGCAGAAAAATTACATCTTACGAATTTCCCTAATAGAATTGAATGCTACGATATTTCGCATATTCAAGGTACAAACACAGTTGCTTCCATGGTAGTTTTTCAAAACGGTCTACCTAAAAAAACTGCTTATCGAAAATTTAAAATTAAATCGACAGAAGGCAAACCGGATGACTTTTTATCTATGAAAGAAGTTTTATCGCGCAGACTTTCAAGATTAGGTGAACCAAAGTGGGAAAAACCTGATTTAATAATTATAGATGGTGGAAAAGGCCAATTATCAAGCGTTATGCAGATTGTAGAAGATATGGGAATAAAAGTCGGCAAAGACGGTATTGACTTCGTTTCACTCGCAAAACGAGAAGAAGAAGTATTTTTGCCAAACCAATCTGAATCTATCTTACTTCCGAGAGAATCTAACGCTTTGTATTTAATTCAGCGTATTAGAGATGAAGCACACAGATTTGCGATTACATTCCATAGAGATTTAAGGTCTAAGAAACTTAAAGAAGGCTAACCAAAACATTATCCGACTTGCTTAATCGTAGCTACAATTTTTCCTATCAAAATCAAATCAAAAACAGCTTTCCCGCCGATTGTGCGAACTCTATATTCAGGATTATCTGATTTTATAATAATTTCATCTAAATTTTTAGAAAGACGTTTAACAAAAAATTCGTTATTATAACAGAAAACATAAATTTTGTTGTCTTGGATTTGATTACCTTGCCAATGTTCAACAATTAATTTGTCTCCACTGTCAATCGTTGGAGACATACTGTTTCCGGTCGCATTAATCATTGAATATAATTTGTTTTTTGAATAACCACTTATCATAGAAGTCGCTATCGGAAGTTTTGTTTTTTCGCTCGAAAAAACTATACTACCCGTTCCGCAACTGGCAAAAACATCTGAATAATAATCTATATATGCAATATCTTCATCCGAAGAAATACCCATTAAATTAATTTTAAAATACTCTTCAGCTTTTTTTAATTCGCTAACGGTAACTTCACTCTCATTTTTTATTCTATTACTAATTGTCTGACGAGTTATTCCTAAACTGTCAGCAAGCATCGACTGATTAATGGTCGTAGCCGTACGATTTGAAATTATTGATAGAAGTTCATCAAGTTTCATGTTTCACCACAATAAATTAATGCTTGACATTTGTATCATATTATCTTACAATATAACACAAGATGTAAGCTTATATTTGATATTTAAGCATACATTTTCTAAAATGTCAATTGTTTATAGGCTGGGAAGAGGATGTGGAAAATGATTTATAGATACAATGTATCATGCAGTGAGACAATGTCAAAAAATTGGACTCCGACAGCAATAGATTGTTATAAGCTTGGTTGTAGTTGTTCAAAATGTAATTTGTATAAGTTGTATTTCGAAGGAGGAGTTTTTAAATGCAAAATGAAAGATACAGTAATTGAACTAGTAAGAAAATTTGGCGCGCCTGAATCATAAAAAGTTATTAAAGAAAGTATTATAAGAAAGGAATGTAATGGATAGAGCAATTGCAAGTATAGAAAATGGTAAGAAGGGGGGACGCCCAAAATATGATTCTAAAATTAGAGTAATAATTCCTAACATAGATTTTGTAATATTAACACCTTCTCAGTATGGTTCATTGATTGAAAAATACGGTTATGAATTACTTTATAAAGCTCTAAAAATTTTAGAAAATTGGCTTATATCAAGTCCGGAAGGAGAAAAACATCGTGGGAAGAATAATTATGCACACTTTCGTTCTGATGGTTGGGTAATAAATACTGCAAAATTTTTAAAATAAAACTTGCAAAATATTAATTAGATAGAGTCGTAAATTTTATTATATTTTTCAATAATTTCAAAATTCCAGTTAGAATTGTAATTCATAGCATTTTTTATTAATAAATTCCAGCTGGAATTATTATTAATAAATAAGTTTATAGCTTTAGATAAGGTTTCAAAATAAGTTTCATTGGCATTTTTGTCTGTTAAAAGTGGATTTTTTGTTTTAAAACCGCAACCGAAAATCATATCATCAAAGATATCGGCAATAGTGTCATTTAAAATTCCGCTTCTTGAAGCTACCGGAATGCATCCAAATTTCATGGCTTTATAATGTTCTGTTTTAGAGGAGTTTGTTCTTGTTGGAAACAAAGCAATATCAGACGCAGCATAAAATTGTTCAACATTGATTTCATCATTAATAAATAACCATCGTCCGTCAAATGCAGAATTTTGTTCTAAAAATTCTATCCAAGATTTAACAAAATTATTATTAAGACCGTTTGGAATATTTATAATTATTTGTATATTTTTTCTTTGTTCAAATAATTTTAAAATTGCATCCAACGCAATGTCGACGCCGTCATCAAAAATATTTAAAGAAAATTTTGAGAAAATGAGCGGTGCTTCATAAAAAGAATCTAAATATCCTTTTAATGTGTAGTTTTCTGTTTTTAGCAAACTTAAATCTACAAATCTTGTTTGAACTCTTTTGAATGAAAATTCTTTTATCAGATACGATTTATTTTTAATTCGTAATTCACGGAAATTATTTATATCAAATGGTTGATAAAGTTTTGTTTTGGGAAAATTATAACCGATATTTATAAAATCGCTTTTTAATTTAGTTTGTTCAATTTTTTTTGATAAACAACCGGCAATCTCTTTGTTTGCAAAAATTTCATCATAATAAGTTTTTGAAATTGTTACCCAAAAATCAACTTTTTTAATCGTGAAATACATTGAATTGAAATGAATATTATTTTCACACTTTAACTCCGGAAAAAGTTTTAAAGTTTGTATGCTCATTCGTCTAAACAAAATGTTTTCATCAATTTCTTCGGTTTTATCTATTGTACTTCTAAATTTTTCATAATTTTGATAAATAAATTCAAGACAATCTCGCATTTGAGAAAAATGCTTTGTATTATGCAAATTAAACAATGATGCCATGCATTTTTGAATGGTTTTATCGCGACAAATTTTTTTCATGCCGGCTTTATTGACTAAATTGATAGCAGCCCAAAAAGCTTCAGTTTTTTCTGCTTCATATTTGCCGAAATCGTCAATTACTTGCAAAACTTTCACAGGATACGCCATTTTACTTTCGAATTCTGCTCCTAAAAAGAATGGTAAATTGTCAGCATGTATAACTTCCGGTTTTATGGATTTAACGCAAATTCTAACCGCTTTCATAAATGGTGCGAGATATTGGAGTTTTGATACATCATGCCCTGAAAAACTTGCAGAAAATAAGCCATAGATTTCAATATTGTTCGCATTTTTAGGTAACTTATACAAGCGCGCTTCGTAAGTTTCATTTTGACTATAGAATTCAAAACTGATATTTGTTTTTTCAGCATTTTCTAAATCATGTAATGGAATTAAAACTTTAATATTTTTATCGGGATATTGTTTTTTAAATGCCAAAATGTAATCAAATGGTGGGTTTTGAGCTGTAACAATTAGAATTTCTTTAAAATCTTTTTTTAGTTTTTTTCTTAAAAATGCAGAAATATTTTTTCTCAGAAATCGAAATTGGGTTTTATAATCGTACAAAAAATTCGCATGTTCAATGTTTTGCGGAAGAACAATCGGTTCTTCCGACTCATTTTGAACATCAAATTCTTTTAAATGTGCTTCTGTTTCAAAACTTTCCATAGCTTCAAATTATCATGCTATAAGCGCGAAATCAAGATAAGAGCTCAAATTGGTTCTTGTTGTATTTAATTAAGCCTTCTTTTTGCAGCTTTGAAAGTTCAAAACTCATCGCGCTTCTATCGACATTCAAATAATCAGCCAAATCTTGGCGATTGAATTTTATTGTAAATTTATTTGAATGATTTTTTTGTGCTTCATTTGACAAATAAGTTAAAATTTTATCGCGAATGCTTTTTTGCGAAACATTTTCAATCTTTTGAATAAGTTCAATATTTTCTTTAGAAAGAATTTGAAACAGGTTGTTAATTAAGACTTTGTGACGTGTGCAAGCATTTTGGCACATAGAAGTACATTTTTCGTAGCTCAAAATAAGAATCAAAGTATCTTCGACCGTAATTGCATCAACGCTTGATTCTACATTTTTTGAACCGACAAAAGAAAGCGCCAAATTATCGTTTTTGCCAAGACGAGAAATAATAATTCTTCTTCCCCAATACGAATCTTTTTCTATATTCACTCCACCTTCAAGTATAAGATAAATATTAGAAATAATATCGCCTTGACGAATTACCATTTCTTCTTTTTCATATTTCTTAATTCTGGCATGAAAGCATTCTAATAAGCCTTTTAGTTCGTCATCGGTCATGCCGAAAAACACAGGTGAATTTTTAATTTGATTATAATAATTTTCTAAGCGTTCCACAATTTTGCCTTTCTTATATCTCCATGAGTTTATTTTATACAAAACATGTGTTAAAATGAATGTAGAGCTATGAAATCAGTTAAAGAAATATCAGTAGAATCTAAGATTCTCAAAAGACTACAAAGTCATCCGTTATGTTTAGAACTTGCGCAATACTTGTTTGAAGATGCAGAACTTCAAGAAATGCAAGATTATGCGAACAATGTTTCTATTAAGCGCCTTGGTTATAACGACCACGGTCCTGTTCACATGCGACAAGTTGCAGCAAATTCGATAAAGATGTTAAACATTCTTCATGAATGCGGTATCCAAACTTCTTTAGAAAAAGAAGAAATAGGCACATTTGAAGATAGTATGTGTGCTGTAATTCTTGCAGGTCTGATGCACGATTTGGGAATGATGATTGGACGCCAAGGACATGAAGAAATGTCTGTTATTTTGGCAAAACCACTTGTTGAAAGAACATTAATGCACATTCTGCCAAACGATATGCACAGACGCGTTGTAATTCGTTCTGTTGTTATTGAAGCAATCATTGGGCACATGGCTTCAAGAAAAATCCATTCTACAGAAGCCGGCATTATTCTTATCGCAGATGGTTGTGATATGACAAAAGGCCGTGCAAGAATTCCACTAGCAATGAATACAACCCCAAAAGTTGGCGATATTCACAAGTATTCTGCAAACGCAATTGACAGAATTCGAATTCAACATGGTGAAAAGAAACCTATTAAAATTACGGTTGAAATGACAGGCGATGTTGGTTTCTTCCAAATCGAAGAAGTTTTGTTTACAAAAATTGATTCAAGCCCTGCAAAACAGTATGTTGAATTGTATGCAGGAGTTCAGGGGCAAGAGCCTAAGTGCTACTTATAGTATGATTACGAAATTGGTTTTCCAAACATTATTTTCATTCCGCCAAAACGCTTTGATAATGTCACTTTAAAGCCATTGACGATATCGTTTGTATTAGCCAAAATCTTATTGATATTATCAATTATTGTGTTAGAATTTGCAATCACACAGTCCATAATCGTAATTGTATTATTATTTACATGCGCTGTTACGTTAGAAATATTTAGACTGGCTTGCTCAAGATTTTTAGTTGTGAGCTCAATATTCCTAGTTGTCTGCTCAATATTTGCAAACGAATTGTGCAATCTCTTTGGTCTAACAGATTGATTAAGTTCTGCAGATGTTTCAGTCAAGTTTTGACTCATAGCTGCCAAATTTTCACCGGTAATTTTAAGAGAAGGGCGCAAATCCTTTAAAATATCATTTGCAGTTCCAAATAATTCTGTTAAGGCATCCAGCGTATCACCTGCCGACGCAACTGTATTGTTTAAATTTTCTT
>CAKVJE010000053.1 GCA_934754735.1 uncultured Candidatus Melainabacteria bacterium | reverse complement strand
CCCATAGCCTTCATAACATTTTTTAGCCGCTTTCAAATGCTTTTGACTAACGGCTTTAAAGTTTGTATTAGATTGCATAGCTGGATTAAAATTCACATTCATATAAAACTCCTTAAATAAAATTTTTATTTTCCAAAAACAGGAGGTGGTTGGATATAAAGCGGTTTGAGTTTGCGCCAATCTGTATCTTCGACATGATTGTTAGCTTTTTCATAAGCTAATTTTGCCAAAATTTCTCCCAACGGATAGTCTGAAACCTGATAAGAAACAGCCTTATCAGTGTATTGGCTAAATCTTTCAAGCAAACTATTATCAGTAATTAAAGTGCGTCCCTTAACTAGCTCATCTACTTGTTCCAATTCAATTGCACCTTTAATATCACCGTCATAAATATAAGCTTTATTTTTTCTTGCATCAAGTGCAACCAAATCGTTTCCACCTAAAATTTTAGAAAGAATTTCAAGAGAAGAAACACCGATAGCCTTGATATCAAGTTGTTGCGCAAGCACTCTTGCAACAGTTGTACAGGCTCTAATCCCCGTAAAACTTCCTGGACCGATGTCTGTTGCTATCATATCAATATCTTTTGGCGTCAAATTCAATTCTTTCAACACTTTAACAATAGTTGATATCAAATACGCAGAGTGATAGTTTTGTCCGTCAGAAACAATTGTTTCGCTTCTCAAAACCTTATCATCTTCTGCTAAAGTTATGTATGTCTTATCTAAGCAAGTGTCAAACGCTAATATTTTCAATCTTTTAATCCTTCTAAAATTTTATCTTTTCCAATAGATTTAAACTCGTAAATTCTGCTATCGTCAGAATCATCATAAGTTACGTTTATTTCAAGTCTTTCAAACGGTAATTCGCCTTGAGAAAATTCTGCCCATTCTACAAAAGTAATTTTTTTACCGGTAGAATATTCTCTGAGTTCGTCCGTAATAGTTTTAATGCCGGCATGCTCAAGTCTATATAAATCAAAATGATAAACAGGAATAGATGCGCTATAGTATTCATTCAGAATTACAAAACTTGGACTTGTAACTTTTTCTTTAATACCCAATGCTTCAGCTACAAGTTTTACAAACGCTGTTTTTCCGGCCCCGATTTCACCAAAAAGGTTTACAAAACAGCCGTCATTTTCAACAAGCTTTGCAAATTTATAAGCCAATTTCTTTGTATCGTCTAGTGATTTACACTTAAATCTACACATACTCTGTTCCTTCCGCCTTCTTTTGCCTCATATAACGCACTATCGGCGCGTTTGAACAAATCTTCACCTGTTTCTTGAGGACTAAATTCGGCTAAACCCATACTTATTGTCACATTTATATTTTTTTTGTCAATAGGAATTGGTGTCGTTTCAACCGCCTTTCTTAAACGCTCTCCAACAATTTTTGCTTCCTCGATATGAGTATATGGAAGAAGAACCGCAAATTCTTCTCCGCCATATCTTGATGGAATATCAGATTCTCTCAAATGTTCTTTAATAATTGATGCAACGGTTCTTAAAACTGCATCACCACTTGCATGACCGTATGTATCGTTTACTTTTTTGAAGAAATCGATATCAATCATCATTGCACAAAGCGGATTTTTTTGACGTTTTGTAATTGCGATTTCTTGCTTTAAACGTACTTCAAATTGGCGTCTGTTATTCAAGTTTGTTAAAGCGTCCAAAGTTGCATATTGCAAAACTTTTGAATAAGTATTGGCACGATTTATTGTAATCGCTGACTGTCTTGTCAGTTGCTCTAAATAACTTATATCACGTTTAGAAAGCTTGTCTAAAGTGCTTCTTGCAACAATACAGCCTGTAATTTCACCGTCCGATGTTAGAGGAAATGCACCGATTTTATCATCAGAAGTTAAAATATAATTCGTTTCCGGCGTCAGTTGCTTAAGAGTTTCATATATTCTTTCGTCCTTACAAGCCTTTGGCCAAACAAGTTTAAACTCATTACCTTGTTTTAAAAACACATAAATTAAATGGTCTGAAATAAATCTATCAAGCATTTCACCTATCAAAGGTACAATATAGTTTAATTCATATTGCGTTTCAATAATTTTTGCAATATTTTTCATTGAATCATGGAATTCCACGTTGATTTTTGATTGTTCATTCAAAACAATATTTTGAAGTTTTAATGAAACTTGTGATGCAAAAATCCTCATCAGGAATAAAAATTCCATATCAATAGAAGCGTCGTCATTAAATTCCAATTCTATAAGCCCGAACACATTACCTTCTTTAAGCATTGGCATAACTAACGAACTCACTTTAAGCGAAACTTCTCCGATTGAAGGCGGGAGTTTGTATGCTTTAGAATTTATAACAAAATCATGCTCTTTTATGTTTTCAAACGCAGAATATATTTCGGAAGTGTCTTCAATAACATTCCAACTATCAGCGCAATCGCGCATTGTAGAAGTTACGTTATCAAAAACAAAAACCTTAAGATTATTGATTTTTACATAAGTTTCTAAAACAGTTTTTAGCTCCAATGCTAATTCTGCAGTATCTACTTCTTTTACTAAAATATCCGAAATTTTTGTTAAAAAATGAAGTTCTTTATTTTCCATTAAAAATCACTATCCTCATTAATTTCTTCATCTTTAAAATACTCAAATCCACCGCAAGTTCTAAAATTCTTTAAAATCGCCTTGTCAAATTCTTCATCCGGAACGATTTTACCGTTCACATAAGTATAACTTATACCGGCAGTTGGCTCATCAGTAACTTTTTGTGCGTAATAATCATCGCTGGAAATTAGTTTTCTTGATACTTCGTTCAATAAGTTAAAAATATATGCAGACTGTAATGTCGAAGAATCAGGCTCTTCTACAATAAGCATTGCGGCTTTTTGAAGTTCGCTTAATGAATCATTATAACGGTTTAACTGTCTTAAAAGCACGGCTAAATTATAGTGAGAATCAAATCTCATCGGCTCAATATCTATAGCTTTGCAATAATCTAATCCGGCTTCTTTATATTCACCGCGCAAATGATGTGCTACTGCTCTATTATAATAGATATCATAATTCTTTTTAAGGAATTTCAAAGATTTTGTATAAGCTTCTATAGCATCACCTAAAAACTGATATGCCAAATATTTTTTTTCAAGAGGAAGATATACAGCTTTTTGTTTGTACGCTACACCTTTGTTATAATAAGCAATCCCACGGTTTGCTCTAACGCTTTTCACATTAGAATAAACAAACGGAATCCAGAGTTTCCATATTTTTAGTTGAGTAATTGTGTCGAATTGGTCAATTGCTTCATCAAAAAATCCTAAATCCTCAGAATATACAATCCCTAAATTCATTCTTGCCATAACAAATTTTGGATTATGTTTTATCGCTTGTTCATACGCATCTACAGCTGCAAAATAATCTTCATAAACGGCATAAATATTTCCGAGGTTAAACCAGGCTTCGTAATGCTCAGGATAAAGTTTTAAACCTTCTTGATAAAACTCAAGAGTTTTTGCCATGTTATCTTGACTATAAGCCTGATCGCCTTTATAAATCAGGTATGTGCCTTTAACTTTAAGCGCTTGTTTTTCTATCCAACCCCAAAAGAAAAAAGTCAGAATTGCTAAAATGCAAATCAGAATTACGAGCGTAACTTTTGAAAATAATTTTCGGATAAAACGTTTCATACTTACTTAATTATACCATGAAATAGTTATATCGCGTTTATTAATTGCAATATAGAGAATACAAAAACAATGTGATTAAACTTTCTAATTAATAGATATGCCGATAGGGAGACTCGAACTCCCGACCTACTGATTACGAATCAGTTGCTCTACCACCTGAGCCATATCGGCATATCTATATTCTAATATGTCATACGATTTTATGCAAGATTATAAAAGCTATTTTTATTAAATTAGTGTTGTCATAAAGTTAAAATTTTAATAGCAAAAATTTTTTTTATGTGTTTTATAACAATTAATTAATAATCATAAAGGAGTATTTCATGTCAATTTTTAGTAAAGTATCTGAATCAAAGATTAAACAACCAATATTAACATCAAGATTGTTTGAAGGTGGTTGGTCTCAGATGGGGCATGTAAAACGTCAACCTGATACTAGAACAACAGAACAATTATTAGAAAATATTGAATATTATGCAAAACATTGTTCGGAAGTTGCAAAATTTAAAGATGAATTAAAACAAATGAACCCTAAACACTTAGGGCTGGTTTCTGATATATGTGAATTAGCAAATCACAAAGAATTCATAAATACATCGATTGATATTAAAAAGAATGGTATTAACGGAAAAAGTTTATTTGAATTTTTAATGGAAAAATTACCAAAGGCTTCAAAGGAAAATCCTGAATCTGTTGAATTGTCAAAAGCAATTATAGATAATACTGATTCAAATACGTCTAAATACGCGTTAGGCTGTTTGTCTCCTTTGTATGAATGTAAAGATGCCGCAGAACACATTAAGGCAACTGTACCGCTAGTTGGTGAAATCGCAGACGCTACTCTTAAAGGTGGTTATACTATGGATTATTCAAAAGAAGAAAATTTTGTAAAAGGTATAAGTCGATTTATTTCTCCAGACGTACAATTAGATAAATTGAAAATTTTACCTAAGATAATAAAAGTTGCAGAAGATGCTAAAGCTATGTGTCAAATAGATGCTTTTCCTTTTTTACAAAATAAAACTGCTATAGATAAAGTAACCAAAAATCTTGAAACATTCAAAGCTTTAGATAAAAATATGGAAGGTAAAACAATAAATCTTACAGAATTCTTGGACAAAAATGTTGATTTAGTATGATAAGCCTTACAATCTTAGAAAATTTTTAAAACAAAAGGAGCTTTTAAAGCTCCTTTTGTAATTATTTTGCATCATTTCTTCTATAATAAGCCATTTCCCGTTTGATTGTTTTTGTACAATCATATAAGTTTTTAGTTTATAGCTTTCGCCAGATGGCTGTCTTAAAGAAGATACTTTGTATTTATTGTTGCCAAGCGGAGTAACACCAATATTTGTATAGCTGTTTGTATAATGTTTTAACTTAGCGCCTGCTTGACCTAATTTCATTTGTCTAATATAAGTTGCAGTGTCAGTTGCTACATTTTGAGTTGTGCCGTCGGGTTTTACTACTTGTCTGATAATTTTTGCATTCGGAGAATACATATCAGTGATTGTCGGACTATATGTATTCGCAGCTCTAACATAGCTGTTGAAGAAATCTAAAGCAGCCTGTTTGTCATCAGCAAAAACAGACAATGTTATCATTAAAAGTGTTATTGTAGTTAATAATATTTTTTTCATGTCAACCTCTATTTATATAACGACTATTGGTGTGTAATTGTTCATTTTGCGAAAGTCGTTAAGTCTTTAGGTCGCTAAGACGTTAAGTTCGTATTAAATATTTTCAATGTTGAATTTTGTTTGCTATAGACAATAACTTAAATGAACTTAACGTCCTAAAGCCTTAACGACTTAACGACATTCAATCATTCTAAATCCGGCAAATCGCCTTTAACATCTGCAATTTCGTCGCAATCCAGGTGGAAAATCTTATGAAGTCCAACGACAGCTTTTTTCGCATCGTCTTCGGCAACAATGCAGCTAATTTTGATTTCACTTGTCGATATCATCTTAATATTAATACCTAAATCTGCTAAAGTTTTAAACATCGTAGCTGCTATACCTGGGCGGTCAATCATGCCTGCACCAACAATTGAAACTTTAGCAATTTTATCATCAACAAAAACGTTACTAAAATCTAATTCAGACTTAACTTTTTCAACAATTTTTAATGTTTTATCTAAATCGCCTTTATCTATTGTAAATGCAATGTCATTAGTATTAAGAGCTTTTCTTGCGTAAGATTGAATAATCATATCTACAGATATGTTTTCTTTAGCAAGTCCGTTAAATAATACAGCTGCTGTTCCGGGGTTGTCTTTTACGTCGCAAACAACTACTCTTAATTGTGATAAATCTGACGCAACGCCAGTAACAGGTTTATGTAATTCCATTTCATCAACTCCTAATATCAAAGTTCCTAAATTATCTAATTTAAAAGTGCTTCTTACTCTTAAAGGCACACTGTATTGTTTTGCCGTTTCTACAGCTCTTGGATGAAGTACGTTTGCGCCAACTCTTGCAAGTTCTAACATTTCTTCGTAAGAAATTTCTTCTAATCTTGAAGCTGTTGGTACAACTCGAGGGTCTGTAGTGTAAACCCCTTCTACGTCTGTATAAATATCACATCGTTTTGCTTTTAAAGCTCCGGCAAGAGCAACTGCAGAAGTATCTGAACCGCCACGTCCAAGGGTTGTAATTTCTAAATCGTCAGTTACACCTTGGAAACCTGCTACAACAACAACCTCGCCTTTGTCTAAGTGTGCTTTAATTTTATCCGTTTTAATATTTATAATTCTAGCTTTAGAATGAACTTTTTCAGTCATAATTCCGACTTGAATAGCATTCATACTTACAGCAGGACATCCTTGTGCTTGTAAAGCCATTGCTAATAGGGCAATAGAAACTCCTTCTCCGGTAGAAAGTAACATGTCCATTTCTCTTGAAGATGGATTATCAGAAATTTCTTTGGCCATTTTTACAAGATAATCCGTTGTATGACCCATTGCAGAAACTACAACAACAATGTCATGCCCGAGTTCTTTTTCTCTAATAATAGCTTTTGCTACATTTTTAATTTTGTCTGTGTCAGCGACAGATGTGCCGCCGAATTTTTGAACAATAATATCTTTCATCATTCGTACCTACAATATACTCGTAACTATTATATATACAAATAAAATGTTTGACAATAAGGCTAAACTAAAAAAAGCAAATTGTAAATAATTATTTCATTTTTATACAAATCTGCATCTGCATGGTATATAATAATGGTATATGTATATCGTCAAAAACTTGAAGGACTATAATCTGTCCCACAAGCAGAGGATTTTTGCCGGCTACTTGAAGGACAATGTTGATTCGTTTGTTTGTTATGAAAAAATAACGAATCGTTCGGCTATGCGCAAATATTTTGCACCGGATAATGAATTTATTGAATATTCAACAGCTATTGCTGAACCGGCAGAATTAATTTCGCGTGCTTTTGCAAGGGCATAAATTTTATTTTTTATTCCTGAATATTTATTATGCTTCCAGTAGCTTCATCGGCATTATCATAAGCTTGTTGAAATTTTTGTGATTGTTGAGTTTTCTTGAGTTCTGTTTGAACTTCATCCATGCTTTTTTGAAGTGTTTTAATGTTTTGCATTTCTAAATTTCTAATTTCGTCAAGAATTTCGTCTGCTTTTTTTTGTTGGACAGGAGTAAGTTCTAAATAGTTGCGCATGCATTTACAGCTCAAAAATAGTTGCTCGCGGTTTTTAATCATAGTAATTGCGCTGTCAAAATCTTCTTTTGCTATCATTCTGGCAATATCTTCTGAGCCATTTTTAAGTTGGTTATATTGAAGCATTAATTGCTCAAATTGTTGTTCGTCTTGCATTATGCTTCACCTTTCGTTTGATTTTGAGCATTTTGTTCATTCATAGCATCTTCAATTGTTGTAGTACCATTTTGAATTTCTATAGCTTTTTGGAATCCCCAACGAATATTTGAGATGTCTTCGATAACTTCATCTATTAAATTTGCATTACGCTGAACATTTGCTTTAATAAGATTCATTGCCATTTTGTTATAAAGTCGAAATAATTGCTTAGAAACGTCGTTTCCATTTTCTAAATCAATTGTTCGCATAAGCTCTCTTATGATTTTACGTGCACCGTCAATATTTTGAGAACGCTCTACTAAATTCTTCTCAGCAATTGCAGTTTTGGCTTTTTGCAAAAATTGTAACGCACCATCAAAAAGCATAATCATCAATTTTTCAGGCGTTGCTGTGTTTACATTGCTTGCTTGGTATTGTTTTATGTATTTGTTATAAGGATTTACTGGTGGCATTTATACCTTCTTGTTTATGAATATTCCAGATGCCATATTGAGCTTTTGCACTAACTCTCCAAGTTCATTACCGGATATTGTTTCTATTAATCTGTTTGAAGTGCTATCGTATAATTCTATTATATCATCTTTTACATTTAATTTAACATAAAAATCTTTATTAGGATTTTCAATATCTTCTATATCGGAAGAATCATCTTCCTCAAGTTCTTTTGGTTCAACTAATCCATCGTCAAAAGTTTCTTGTGTTGGATTTCTACCTTGTTTTTTGTTTTGTTCATCACTTTCATCTTTTTCACGCACGCGTTGATTTACGCTAAGTCCATTGACTTGGCGATTAGAGTTTGCTTGCTCAGCCTGCATAGCCTGCTCTGTTTTGCTGGCTATTTCTGCGGAAGTTGATTCTTTAACCACGCCGGTATTCGCGATAGACAAACCGTCCATGCCCATATTTAAAATTCCTTAATCCATTTATTTCTATGTACTTACTATTATCTTATGATATAATTTGTTTGAGGTTATCATATAAAAGAAGGATATATTTCATGAGTAAGAGCTTATTTATAGATTTTATGGAAAAAATGCTTGCTTTTCCTCTTTGGATTAAACAGACAATTTTTCTTAATTTGTCAAATGATTTAAATACGTATTTGAGTAATGAGTTCTTAGATTTGCCGGAAGGTGAGTTGTTTCATATATACAAGCCGGCTTTGTCTGATTTAGGTCAAAATGAACTTTTAACAAAAGAGTCTAAATTTGATGAAAGTATTTATGCTTTTATGAATTGTTGTTCAAAAGGCATGTCTTTGATTGAGATTGCAATCGAAAATAATTTTACAATGGAAGAAGTTGCAAAAGCGTTTACTTTTTGCAAAACTTCAGGCTTCTTTTCAAATGAAGTGCCTAATTTAGTTAGTGCAATTGCGGGATTTATTGCCGGTAAATATAGAACTGGTGAATATTTTATTCGAGCAGGCAAAATGACAATAGAGCAGTTGGATGAAGTTCTTGATAAACAAAAAGAAATGAATGAATCCGGCAAACACGTATTTATCGCAGAGCTTATGGTTCAAATGGGCTTTGTTCGAGAAAAAGACGTAAAAAGTATTATTTTCATGAAAGAAGAAGCCGGAAAACGATTTTCGCTTAATCCGGATGATATTCCTTCAATTTCTCTTGAAAAAGAAAGCTACGATATTAGGGTTGAAAATACTCGTTTGAAAGAAGAAAATGAAATTTTGAAACAAAAAATGGATGCTCTTCTTACGTTTATAAAAGACCATAAGGAAGAAAAATAAGTGAAGAATTTTCGCGTAGATTACGTAAGGGACGGTTTGATAGAAGAATCTCATGAAGGACTTTATATGTTATCTTCAGATTTATATGAAACCTCTCCGTATTATTTACGCTCTTGTGCCAAACCTTTGCAAGCAACTTTACTCATTGATTATGGAATTGATTTAACTTCTGAAGAACTTGCTTTATGTTGCGGTTCGCATGCCGGCGAAGAATGTCATATAAGAATTGCACGTCAAATTCTTGAAAAGTTTGATATTGATGAAAGTCTTTTAAAATGTGGAGTTCACGCTCCGCTTGCTAGAAGTATGCAGGATAAAATGTTACTTAGAGGCGAAAAACCAACTGCAATTCATAACAATTGTTCAGGCAAACATATTGGTTTTCTTGTGATTTGTAAGAAAAAAGGCTGGGATATGACAACTTACGATAAGCCAAATCATCCATTACAAATTGCAATTAGAAATAAAATTAATCAAATGTGTGAAGTCGAACAACCTTATCCTATAACAACTGATGGTTGTGGCGTTCCAATTTTAAGCATGCCGTTAAAAAATATGTTAATAGGATATAAAAATCTTCTGGATTATACTCCGATAATTCAAGCAATAAGAAATAATCCATACTTTTTTGGCGGAGAGAATCGTTTAGATACAGAAATTATTGAAAAAACTGATAATTTGATTGCAAAAGTTGGCGCTGGCGGACTTTGTATTGTTTTTAATATAAAAACAAAAGAAGGATTTGTAGTAAAAATAAACGATTGTTCAATGGAAGCTAGACGTATTGCGGTTTTAGAATTAATTAATAATTTAAAATGGGCAACTATAGATTTTGATAAAACAATTAAAACTTTGCACGGACAAGTTGTAGGCAATATACAAGTTAATCTTTAACGACATTCCCTTTTTCTTTTAATAATTAAAATAACGCCACATAAAATAGCCACAATACCAATCATTATTCTTACAGTCAATTGTTCGTGAAAAATCACAACTCCAAAGAATAACGCAGTCAAAGGTTCTAATGAGCCTAAAATGGCCGTCGTTGTTGAACCGATTAGTTTTATTGCAACATTAATGGTTTCTATAGAGATAATAGTTGGAAATAATGCCAATCCTAACGCATAAAGCCACAAGTGCTGAGAGTTAAGTGGTTGCAATTGTGTACAGAAATTCAAATTAGTAATATAAACAATTAAACCAAATAGCATTACATAGAATGTCATTTTTGCACTATTCATGTGTCTTATTAGTTTAATATTCTTAACTCCGACAATATATAGCGAATATAAAAGTGCTGATAAAAGCACAATTAAAACTCCATGTAAATTAAGTGTTGCACCTTCTTTTCCATGATACAAAAGAGTTATACCTACAGAAATCAAAGAAATTGAAGCAATAACTGTTTTGGTAATTTTTTCCTTAAAAAATATTGCCATGATTATTGCGACTAAAACAGGATATATAAATAAAATAGTACACGCAATTCCGGCTTCAATGTATTTAAACGCGTCAAAAAGTGTATACGACGATAGTGAGAAAAATAGTCCTAGAATCAGCAATACAAACCCTTCTTGAAGCGAAATTTTAAAATTGATTTTTTTAACGAATTTTAACCACAAGCCATACAAAACAAGAGCTATTGCGTATCTATAAAATAGAACAGAATTTACTCCTATTCCTGCTGCGTACATAGGCAGTGCAAAAAGCGGATTTGTTCCATAGCTAGCTGCTGCAAATGCACCATAAGATAAACCAATTCTTCTTTTTTTCTCGCTTGAAATCAAAACTTCTCTCCTTAATTAATTAGATAGCATAAAAACTACAAGTAGAAAAGTAATAAGTAACCAATTGTAACTAGTTTTCTTGACTTAAGCCTTTATTTAAAGTATCTTGAAAAGTGTACGTTTGTACACTTAATAGACACTAGAATAACTTAGGGAAGAGAAATATGGATTTTACAACACTAACTATCGACGTTTTAAAAATGCTTTCTGTTGCAGGAAGTTACGGTATTGGGATTATTTTACTAACAGTTCTTGTTAGAGCTGCTATGTGGCCTTTAGGCTTGTCACAACAACGTTCTATGAGAACGATGCAAATGTTGCAGCCTAAAATGAAGGCTATTCAAGAAAGATACAAAAGCAATCCTCAAGTAATGCAGCAAAAAATGATGGAATTCTACAAAGAACATAAATTCAATCCAATGGCAGGATGTTTTCCATTGCTTATTCAAATGCCAATTTTCATTTTGTTGTATTCAACATTAATGAGTCCACAATTTATTCAAATGGCAGGCGACTCTCATTTCTTGTTCATTAATAGATTAGATGCAACTTTAAAAACTTCTGCCGGTGTTTCACATGATGGAGTTTTGGGTGTTGCAAAATACGATACATTTATGGCTGGTAAAACAGCTAAAGTTTACTTGAAAGGTGTTGAAGAGCCTTTATTAAACGTAAAAGTTGTTAAACCGACTAAAGCTGTTGAAGTTCAAGGCGAACTTACTCCCGGTGAAAACGCAGACTTCAAAGTTAGCCTTGATAGTTTGAATTTGAAATTCAGTCAACTTGATCAAATTGAAAAAGCTGAAATTGATGTAACAGATGTTCAAACAAAAGAAACTGAAACATTAAACTTTGAAAGAAAAGACGGTATCTTAATCAGTTCAATTCCTACAAAGGAAATGAAAGCTTCATTCCATTATGATGTATTATTGTTAATCGCATTATTCGCCGTAACAATGGTATTCTCTCAAAAAGCTATGATGGCAATGAATAAATCAGCTCAACAAGATCCTGCACAAGCAGCTATGCAAAAATCAATGAATACGTTTATGCCAATTATGTTGACATTTACATTCGTAATCATTCCAATTCCTGCTGGTGTGCTTCTTTATTTGATTTCAAGTAATATTTTCCAAGTTGCACAAACTTTGGTTATTAACAAACAACTAGAAGCAGAAGATGCAAAAAAAGAAGCTAAAGTCGATGATATTGATATAGCTAACGCAAAACAGATTAAAGAAAAA
>CAKVJE010000052.1 GCA_934754735.1 uncultured Candidatus Melainabacteria bacterium | reverse complement strand
TCTCTGTTTCAGACAAAAAGTCTTCTTAAGAGTCTTTGTTATCAACTTTAATCATATCTTCGTTTTTGGTATCAATCTTCAAATTACCGATTATGCCTTTAATGTTTTCAGGAATAATTAAACCGCTTGGAACAAGCATATCTTGCGGTAGTAAACCTGTTCTTACCTGTAATGGCGGATTAACCATATGCAAAACAGTTCTATGACCTTCACCATCAGATAGAACTTTCAAAAGCACAAAATCATTGTTGAATATAATTACATCCGGCTCTTGCTTCAAATCTTGATTAGCAGGGTAAGTTTCTTTGATTTTTAAACTCTTAATATCTGAGAATAATGAAGGGTATAAAGGCAAGTAAACAGTGTTATCCGGCAATATAATTACGCCGTCAAAACGAATATCTGCTTGCGGAATTTTTGATGTAATATAGTCTTTTACTTCAACAGGAATTTTCGCTGCAAACGCATTTGTACAGCCGATTAAAAGAACTCCCAATATTAACAATAACTTCCGCATTTATTACTCTCCAATTTCCCTATCTAAGATTTTACCATAAGAAAATTATTGTAACAACATTCTTTTAATAATATATGATTGTTTTATCATTATTTAAAAATTTTTCATCATTAAAATTAATTGTTTTTTGCAAGATTTCTTTTTTATTTTTTGCTGGTGACTCTTTCCAAACAAATATTTCGTTTGATAAAATGTAATTTTTTATTACAGAATTTTGTTTTTGCATGTTTCTATATTAAAATAGAAGTATTAGAAAAGACCTTGGTCTTTTGTTTTGGGAAAGAGTTTAATTATTAGTTGGGATAAATTTGAATGAGAAGAAGAAAAAAGTATGATTTGTATATAGTGGTTTTCTTAGCTCTATTTACAATCGGATATTTTGTATACAATCACACATCATCGGAAGCCAGAGGCGTTGAAAACTATTCTGTAGCACTGGAAGATTATAAAGCAAGTGATTATGAAAAAGCTTATCAAGAGTTTGGCAAAGTTCCTAGCGGTTCAACATTAAAACCTTCTGCACTTTTTAGGCAGGCAAGATGTGCCACTAATATGGGCAAAAAAGAACTAGCCATAAAAAAATATAATCGAATCGTACACAACGGTTCAAAATCATCAATTGCGCCAATAAGTGAATACAATATGGCGAATTTGATGTATGAAAGTAACGACAAGGACGCAAAAGCTCATTTCAAAAAAATTATCAAAAAATACCCGACAAGCGATTATGCAATAGCTTCTGAATACTATCTTGGAATGATAGAAATCGCTAATCCGCCCAAAAATCCCAAAAGACTAGTAAAAACTCAAGATAAAGCACTTAATCATTTTAAAAATTATTTAGAAAAAGCTCCGGACGGACGCTTTGCTTTAAAATCCATTGAAGAAATAGTTAAACTTGACAGACCACTTTCTAATTACGATAATTTACTAATTGCTAAAGGTTATTACGCGAATGGCGAATTTGAAAAATCGAAAACTTTTTTAAATAAAACTACACTATCAGAAAGTTGGTCAGACTTTGCAAAAAACGAATATAAACTCGGAAATAAAGAAAAAGGAAATTATTATACTGAGTTAGGTTTAAAAGAACATGCGATAAATACCGCACCAGAAGATGTTTATGAGGTTATCGATAATTATGTTGCAGCTGCTGCCACAAGAAAAGATGGTATAAATAAGCTTGTAGGACTTAGTGCAAAATCTACAGGTGCAGATTACATCGCATATCTGAATTGTAATGAAGTTGTTGAATCGAATGTAAAAGAAGCTTGCTTTAGAACTCTTTATGAAAAATATCCTAACGGACAATTTTCTGCAGATTCTTTGTACAATTTGTTTATGACTAAGTATATACAAAAAAAATACTTGGATGCGCAAAGACTCGGTTTTTTGCACCTAAAAAAATTCCCGAATGTAAAATCTAGCCCTGCGGTTACTTATTTTATGGGGAAAATAGCTTACAAACTTAAGCATTATGAAAATGCAAACAGTTATTATAAACAAGTTATAAACTCATATCCTGATTCATATTACGCATTTAGAGCAAATTATAATTTGTATAAGGATGATGGCTTATATCCATTTTTAGAATTAAATGTTAAACCTGTCGTTTTTCCGTACAAAAAATCACTTGATAATAATTTAGTGGTAAATCTTGCTTATCTTAAAGATTATGATTTAGTAGAAGAATTATGCAAACACGATAAATTTATACAAAGTTGGATTGCATATCAAAAAGGAAACTATACAATGTCTGCGTTTCTTGCGAGAAACGGTATGGAAGAATTGAATGTTAAACCTTCTTTTGATGATTTAAGATGGAGATTAGTTTATCCAACGCATTATTATGATGTTGTAGACCGAGTAAAGGGGGATAATAATCCAATTATTTTAGAATCTATTATCAAAGAAGAAAGTCATTTTAATCCGTTTGTAAAAAGCTCTGTTGGTGCAGTTGGACTAATGCAGCTCATGCCGGATACTTACAATGAAGTTGTAGCAAAACACAATCTTCCTACAAACTTGAATGTGGAAACGTCAAATATAACCGCAGGAAGTTTATATTATTCCAGCTTGAAGAAGGTTTTAGGCAACAAAGATTTGTACGCAATAACTGCTTACAACGGCGGAATCGGCTCTGTTACAAATTGGTTCTCGAATTTAATTTATAGTGATACCGACGAATTTGTAGAACAAATTCCTTATCCGGAAACTAAAAACTATGTGAAAAAAGTTTTGAGAACATATTGGGTTTACGGCAATGTTTATTAATCACTATGGAAAATTGTTTATAATAACAATCTCATTTGTCCTTTATTTGGTTATACTAAAATGCTATGCACTTGCAAATTTTTCACTTATCGCAACAAGCGATAAAGATTTGCAGGCTAAACTTAATTTTTTGGATAAACTTGATATTTGTGAAAAACACAAATACCAAGAAGACGGTGTTGGTTCTTATGAAATTTTTGGCAAGCAAAATAAAGCCTGCAAAGTTAAATGGACACTTGTTGATTGTTATTTTCCGGAAGGAGTTTATCAAGAATTTTCACAAGTGCAAAAAAAACGCGTTATTGAAAGATATAACAACCGCCTTGATAAGCATTATATAGAAATAGAAGACAAAGATTACAGATATATTGTAAACGCAGGAAATTTATACTGCCAAAACCGATATTAAGCTGTTTGATTAACAGGTACAAATATTGCACTCGGCTGTCTTAAATTTTTAGTAATACCGTCTGATACGGCTCTGCCATCACCGGTCGTAATTTCTACGTGTCCGTATTTAGCATTATACCCTTCGACTCCTTTTCCATATACCAATATACAACCCGCAGGAAGTGAATTTACATTGTATGCAGTTGGTGAAACTTCTTTAAAGTTTTTATTTTTCCTTAATACATTTGCCATTTGATATCCGTGACCACTTTCATAAGTACCTAATCCTGCTTGAGCTATAGCTTTTTTTACATATCTGGCACATTGTTTATTAAAGCCAATCTGATTTCTTAATGCAATTGATGCTAATCGCTCTCCTGCACTAGCATTATATCCCTTCATAGAGAATTTTGCTTTATTTTTATTATTCAATGTAAAACTATCACCGATTGAACTTGTATTACTACTCCAATTTCCACTACTGAAATTAACTCCTAAAGTTGAAAAATTGTTCCAGTTTGGAGTATCCCAAATATTATTTGTAGAAAGATTTGAATTAGAAAAAATATTATTCTCAAATACAGACGGCATTGTAAAAGTTGGCATTGGAGGAGGCGCACTAAAACTTGTCGGAATAAAATTATCAAATAGTGAGCAACCCCAATCACTTATAATAGGTAATCCCCAATTTGAAGGCAAAAATGCGCTAAAATTCATGAAGGATGGCATGAACGAGCACGAAAACATTGGATTGAACCAATTGTTCATTCCAAACATAAAATTGCCAATATTCAGATTTCGGAAGGGGTTAAAAAACGTCATGACTATAATATCCTTAAATATATAAAGTATGCATTTAAGAAATAATTGCCTTTTTTGTAAAGAATTATAACAGACTGTTTATTTAGTCAAAACTGCGTTTGTTGCGTTTTAAATCATAATATCTTCAAGTTGTTTTACAGCGTTTTCTACAGTATCATTAACAACTTTGTAGTCGAATTTTTTAGAGTTTTCCATTTCTAATTTGATAGACGCCAGTCGTTTCTGAATAGCTTCTTCTGTTTCAGTGTGGCGACCTCGAAGTCGAGCTTCCAATTCTTCTACTGAAGGTGGAGCTATAAAAATCAATTCTGCTTCCGGCATAATACTTTTGACATTTAATGCGCCTTTTGTGTCAATTTCTAAAATTAAATTTTCACCATTGTTTAAACATTCTTCTACAAAAGCTTTTTTAGTTCCGTAATGATTACCTGAAAACTCTGCCCATTCAAGGAATTCGTTATTAGCAATGCAATTTTTAAATTCGTCTTGGGTTAAGAAAAAATAATTAACTCCATGTTCTTCGCCTTCTCGCTTACCTCTTGTTGTACAAGAAATTGAGAGTCTAAAATCCGGATGTTTGCGCAAAAATTCTTTGATTACAGTACCTTTGCCAACTCCTGACGAGCCTGAAATAACAAACAATTTTTTCATATTATTCTAAACCCTCCAAACCTTTATGCACAACTGTTTCATAACTAAAATTTACATTAGCGTCAGATTTAAGTTCAAAAACTTCTTTTTCTTCATTTTTTTCTTTAATTTGCTCTTGTTCGCAATACTGAGCGGCTGTTGATGTTTCAGTCTTTTGTGCATTCTTTCTAAAGTTTGTAATCAAATCTTCTGTAAGTTGAGGCATATCCATTGCTTCTGTACAAATTTCTATATAGCATAACTTGTTCATGATTTGCGTAACTTTAAGAGCTTTATCGAAATCATCGGCAGTTGTAACTTTTGTAGACCAAACATCACCGTCGAATACACGCGCAAATTTAGCGTAATTCATCTGCATAATATCGTTAAACTTATCGTCAGGACTATCAGAAAGCACTCTTTCAATCGTATAGCCTTTATTGTTTAAAACGATAACAATAGGTTTTATGCCGCGTCTAAGCATATTGCCTAATTCCATTGCGGTTAGCTGATGAGAACCTTCGCCGGTAATTAAAATAACTCTTGATTTAGGTTTTGCCAAACATACGCCCAATGTCGCAGGTGTTGCCCAACCGATTGAACCCCAAAGAGTTTGAGTTTGCAATTCAACATTATTTGGAAATTTCATTGGAGCAACACCGTGTGGAACGATACCTGTTTCCGCAACAACAATGTCATTTTCTTTAATAAACTCTTGCAATCTTGGATAAATATATTTAGAAGTCAAAGCTTCTTGTGTCGCTGCAACATGTTCGTATCCAATCGGATGTTTCTCAACAAACATTTCTTTTTTATCAACAAGTTTTGTTACTGAGTCTAAAACATCTGCCATTTTAACGTTTTCATATTTTACTCCGTCTACAAAAGTATATGTTCCATAAATCGCAATATGATTATTTATTGAATAAGGAAGATTGAATCCAAATGCGTTTAAATCTGTGTAGACAGCGCCAACCGCAATTAAACAATCTGTTTCATTTACATATTTTTCAGCTATAGGATTTTTGAATTTTGCATAATAACCGCCAATATATTTCTCATAATCCATATCAATAAGGTTAGTTCCCATTAAAAAGTTTGTAACAGGGATTCCTGTTTTTTCTACAAATTCTTTAAACTCAATTTTTGCATCAAATCTTTTTACTAATAAATCACCTAGAATAATAGGTTTTTTAGAATTGTTGATTTTTGAAACTATTTTAGAAGTTACGAGTTTTAAATTTTCTTCATCACTTGTCCAATCGTAATTTACTTCTTTGTCTGAAATTTCCATTTTAGCTATATCTAGCGGAACTGCAATATAGACAGGTTTTCTTTCTTTGACAAAAGTTTTTAAAACTCTATCGATTTCTATCTTTGCGTTGTCGCGAGTCAGATAAGCTGCGGCCGCTGTAACTTGTTTGTGTGCTTCATAACAAGCGTAATAGTTTACGTCTTGGAAGTTGTGATGAACGCAAGTTTTTGCATCAATGCATTTTGTAGCAGGTACACCAACAATACTTATAACCGGCACATTTTCTGCGTAGCTTCCTGCTATTGCGTTTATTGCACTTAATTCGCCTACACCATAGGTTGTTATAATTGCACCAAAACCGCGCATTCTAGCGTAACCGTCAGCAGCGTAGCCTGCATTTAATTCGTTTGTGCAACCAATCCAATTTGTATTCGGATTATTTTCTACTGCATATAAAATGTTAAAGTTATAATCTCCAGGGAGTCCAAAAAAATCATTAACTCCAAGTTCTTCTAATTTTTTTATTAAATATTCGGCTGTATTCATGTTTTCTCTCCGTATTTCGTTTATTTTATCACGCGAAAAAAGAGAAATAAAGTAGAAAAATCTGAGAAATTTTGAGTAAAAATTCTCTTCCAAAAGCATAATATAAACAATATTTACGTCGCAAGTGTTTTTATGGATTACTTCGTAACCTAATAAAATAGTCACTCGTCACAATTGTACATGTCAAGCAATTAGTTAGATTTTTTAGCAAATTCAAATGGTGTTAGTCTATCAAACAAAGAAGCCAGCTTTTTATAAACTTCTATTTTTGTCTTTATGGCAACCCAACAATCTTCTTTTTAGTTTGTACAATCAAAAAACTTAAGCTACTTGTTGTTTTTTTGCGGCTTCTGCTTTTCTCTTTTTATCAAGCATATTTGTTACATAAATATTCAAGTTTGGAATACCAAGACCTAAAACAAGACCTGAAACCATATAACCTGCAACTTGTGCGACATTTAATGTTCTTAAACGTTTTCTAACAAGTTTTTTCACTTCCGGTTTGTTTTCCAAATCTTTTAACATTTCATTGAATTTTTTATTTAACAATTTACCGTTTTCAGTTTTAGTTGTTGAAATACCTTCTTTTGCAAGTGCTTCAACTAAAACTTCATCTCTTGTTTTTAGGCTGCCATTAAATGTACGCTTGAATTTGCCTGCATCTTTAGAATCTGCTCTATAATTCATTGTGCTCTTGTCCATTGAATCAGCAACAAGTTTGTTTACAATATCGCCAAGTACAAGCCAACTTAAATAACCTAAGAAGTCTTTAGTTAAGCTTTCGCGAAGTTCGTCTTTATCACGAGTAGAGAAAATTCTTGAAATAATTGTTAAACCATATAAACCTTTTAATTGGTTAATAGTAGGCATTTTGCCGTTGAATGACATTTTATCCATGAATTTTCCAGGTGATTTAATGAATTTCATAGGAGACATTTTTAATGTTGCTAAAATCATTGAAAAGAATGCTGCTGCACTAACAGCTTTTAAAGCTTTAAATCCTGCGCTTTTATCTTTAGAACGACCTTCTACGCCAACAAAACCATCAGAACCAGTTTTTAATTTAGTTAAATACATATTAATAGGCTGAACTGATAAGCCAATCGCGGTTGCGATTCCAAATCCCAACGCAGAACGAGTTTTCATAAATTTAGAAAGACCTTTAATGAAATTATTTTCTTGAACTGTTTTACCGGCTTTAATTTGTTCTATAAAGGCTTCTTTAACATTTTTTTTGTTGAATGAATCTGATACAATATACATATCATTTAACAAAGATTTCAAGTTAGTTTTACTAACTGTTTTTTTATTTGTTGATTCAAGAATATATTCAGATTGCGCACCTGTACTTTCAGTAATTTTATTGATTAAAACTTCTCTGGAAGATGCTGTTTTGTCTTTTGTCCAATCATTAAATTTTACATTTTTATTTAATGACTCATCTAAAATCTTAGCAACTTCATCAATTTTTTCTTTTGAAATTCTAGTGTAGCCGTCTTTATCGGCATTTTTTGCATCCGGATTAAAAGCTTTTACATTTTCTAGAGTTGATTTAATATAATCTAATTGTGATTTGTTGTCTTTTATTTGTTGTGCTTTGTTTTCTGCAAGGATATTTAGAGTTTCAGGTGCCGTAAACATTTCATTTACATTAAGTCCGAATTTTTTATTAATGCTTTTTGCAATTAACCAACCTGCTCCTGCGCCAAATAAACCAATGCAGGAATCGTTAATTGTTCCCATAATTTCACGTCTACCGGTTTCTAAACCAGCTGCAGGGCCACGTTGAACGAAATCAATTGTTGTTCTTGGGGCTACCATTGAGCAGAAGTCAATACCATTTGCGCCAACTGCTTGATTTGTAGCCAAAAATCTTAAACCGGTATCTACCGGTCCTTTAAATTGTGGGTGATAGTTTTTTTGTTGTTGATTAAATTGTACTTTCATTATTACCTTGCTATTTATTATCAGCTCTAAAGCCTGTTGTTAATTTTGAATATTTAATATTCATAGGCGTAACTGATTGTTCATCTTTTTTTGTTTCAATGTCTTGGGCTTTTTCTTGAGCAAGTTTTAAAGCTTGTTCATGTTTTTTCTTCGTTTTATGTCTGGTATAAAGTGGAACGATAATCCCTAATAATGCTAATGATACACCAAGGTTAGTTACTTGGCAAGCAGAACGCAAGTTTTTAGCATGTTTCAATTCTTTTTCTATAATTTTGGCTTGTGCTTCAGTTGGTTTAGCTCCATTTAGACTTTGTTGAGTTTTACTTACAACTTCTTCAGAAGATTTAATATTTACATCTTTAACCCAATGCCAAGCTTTTTTAAATACATTTTCATCCCCTTTAAGAGGTTTTGTATCGTTTAATAATGTAATACCTGTATTCTTTTGGATTCCAGTTGCAGCAGCTTTAGCAGCGTAATCTCCCAAGAAATATAAGCCTGAGAATGTTGCAATATCTCTTACAGTAGATTCTGCCAGTTCGTTTTTATCATCAGCAGCTGCCATACGAGACGCGAATGTTGTTGTTGAAATTACACGTGCTTGATCCATTGTTGGGAACATACCTTTAAATTCAAGCATATTCATACTTGGACGTTTCATCATAGAAAGAAGTGAAACTCCGATCATTGAAGAAATTGAGATTAGTTTTTGTTTTAACAAACCTTCTTTTGCCTTAGAAGTTTCTTCAATATTATCTTTTCCTTTTCCAAAATCATCATAGATTGGAGCACCCTTAACACCGGAAATTTTGCCTGTAATCCAGCGGTTAATATACTGCATAGAAGCAGCTAGTGGAAGAATTACTGCTAAGCCTGCTAAGCTTTTTGACTTAACAAGTTTTTTGCTTTTTTTCGCAAATTCTTCAATGCCAATACCTGATTTTTGGAATTCTTTGAAGTATTTAACTGAATCTTCTAGCATAGAATTTACAGAGGCAGCATTAACGGTTTTGTTGCCATCTACAATTTTAATATTTTCTGCAACATGAATTTTTTCGACTATTTCATTTGTAAGTTTTTTAATTTCTTTTCTTATAGTTTTATCAGCATCGCCAGAACGTGATAATTCAGCAAGTTTTTTAGAATATTTTTCAATTTCTTCCGGTGTTAAGGCTTCATTAAATTTAACAAAGTTTTTGCCTTCATAGCCTTGAATATTTCCTAAAATATTCTTTAATGATTCTTTAACTTTGTCGTCAGAGCCTGCACTCTTATAATATTCAGAAGCTTTATCTATCAATGAACTATCAGCCCAACATCTTGACATGTTTACACCTTTTGGCATCATTGCAGGATTCATACATTTAGCAATTCCAAGTGTTATAAGACTTGGAATTAAACAGTTTACAACAAGACCTGAAGATTCACGTCTAAAAGCTTCAAAACCTGCAAACCAGTTTGTCATTGATTCAACAATGGTTCTAGGTAAAATAGCAGATAACATGTCAATAACCGTAACGTTCACCATAGGCATTCTTTCACATGCTTGAATTCCTGCCAAAGCAATCGCTCCAACACCTTTAAAGTTTGGATTTTGTTTGCTCTGTTCTTTGTTATGAACATTATTGCTATTAAATCTGCTAGTAGTATCTACACCAATTTTGTTTATCATACACATCTACTTCTGGGATTCATCCATACGATATAAGCTAATTATATCAACTTACATATATATTTAAAAGCGGGGCAAAATAAAAATTGCCATGTTTTTTGCTTTTGTTAAGGAAATGTAAAGATGAAATTTTGAGTATTTTTTTTAAGTAAAGAATGTTATTTAAAATTCGACAGATATTGAATGTCGTAATAAATAGGCATTAAAAAAAGTAGTATAAAAACTACTTTTTTTATATTAAAAATATTGTAAAGAATTGTAACATTTTTATTTGGTTACACTTTGCAAGCTAAATTTTAGCCTTAATTCTTTCTATTAATTTGCTAACACTATCTTTTTCTTCCTGTGGAATATCAAAATTTAAATAATCTTCAAAGTATTCGATTGCGTCTTCGTAATCGTTTCTAGCCAAGAACAAGACGCCAACTTTTTTGTAAGCAAGTGTAAATTTATCATTTACTGCAATTGCCTTCAAATAATTTGAAATTGCTTTATCAATTTCGTTATTCGCCTCATAAGCTTGCGCAAGAGTATAATAAAGAAGTTCATTGTTTTCTTGATAAGTTATTACAGTTTCGAAATTTGAAATAGCACTTTCGTAATCTCCGAGTTCAAAATAAACGTGACCTAAATCATAATATGCATCGTAGTTTTCAGGTTCACCATCCAAAACTCGCTCCAATTCATCAATAGCATCATCCCATCTTTGGTCTTCTATATAAACTCTTGCAAGCAAATGTGCAATCGCTAAATTATTTTGTAATTCATAACTTCCGCGTTGCAAAGTTCCAAGCGCGGACGCCAAATCACCGGCTTTATAATACAAATCCGAAAGGTTAATATAAGCTTGCGCAAGTTCAGGGTCAAGTTCAAGCGCTTTAACATAATAATTTTCCGCTTGTTCAAAATTTGCCAAACAAGAATACGCAACGCCCAAGTTGTTATAAATATCAGCATTATCAGGTTCTGTTTCCAATACTGAATGAAAAGCATCAATTGCTTCTTTGTATTTACGTTCTTTAAACAGGCTCATTGCCTTATCAATTTTTTCTGACATTTATAAGTCCTCTTCGTCTTTCGTATCAATATTATGAATAATTGTTCTAACATTACCTTCTGCCACAAAGTCTTTTGGATCCATTGTCATTTTAATTTTGTCTGCAATAATATCTTTGTCTTGTTGAACAATTTTTGAACGTCCTACAAAATAAACTTCGTTCGGTTTATTTGTTTTTGCATCAGGAAAAACTGAAACTTTTGGCCCTTGAGCATAATAATCATCATACCAAACTTTTACGTGACCGCTTCCAACGTAAGTATTTTGGTGTTTGCTATATTGTTGATAATCAGAGTGAATTGTTAATTTTTTGCCATCGTCAGAAATCGCAATTGTTTTAGTATTACCGGAAACACTCATTTCTTCCGTAATAGGATTGTAAACAAAATGGTGACCTTCTGATTCATTTTGTTCTTGTTTAACTCTAGCGTTACCAATCAAATCGATTTTTCTCAAACCACCCTTTTGGTCTGCAATAATAACTGCTTTGTCTGAAAAAGTGTCAATGTCTTTGTATTTAATAGTTACCCCGCCGGTGCAAACCATTACACTGCTTTTTGTATCGTATTCTTGAACATCAGCGTTAATAACAACAATCGGCGTATTACCTTCCGTAATTACTGATTGCGCTTCGCCTTCAGCTCTAACAATTTTATTAATCAAAGAAACTTGCAAAATGTTTGCTTTAACTTCTCTCTTCTTATTTTCATTTACTTCATAAGCGTAAGGTTTGTTATAAAAAGTTGCGGTATCAAGTTTGTTATTACGTCTGACTGAAACATCTGCTCTATCACTTTGTACGGTCAGGTTATCCAACTTAACTTTAACTCCGCCATCCAGTTTAATTTTATGTTCTGAATCTGAAAATTGTTGAGTTTTTGATTCAATAATCAAGTCAGAAGAAAAAACCGCCAAACTTGATAATATAAGTAATGCGACTATTAAAATCCTTTTCATTATTTCTCCTTATCGCTAAAAATCTTTGTATTTGTTTTGCCGATTATTTTAAATTTTTCGTAATTAGCGTCTATTATACCTTTTTGAGCAGTTGCAATCATATCACGATTTTTCTTAATAACAACATGACCATCAGCAACAGTTTCTTTTCCGTTGCCGTACCAAGTTAATTTGTCGGTATTAAGTGACGTTCCATCTTCAAGAACGATATAAGTGTTATCATAAAGGGTTATAACACCTGTGTTCTCATCATACGTTCCTTTTGAAGATTGAAAACTCATTGCTACTTTATTTTCTTTATAGAAATTGCCAATTACGTTATTAAGAGTAGCAATACTGTGGTCGTTGCTGTAATGACCTGTTTCACCGTAAATTTCAAAGTATTTGTTACCATCTTTTGTTTCAGTAATAATAATGCCGGATGCATCGACTTTTTGTTCATCTTCAGAGTTTTTAAGTTGAGAACGATTAAAGTTTGCGGTTATAACTCCGGCTGAAATAAACGCCCACGCCATTACAAAAATTACAGCAAACACCGCAATAAAGTAATTACGTTTCTTTTTATCTAATCCCTTAAATCTCTCATATAGTTTTTTAAGATATTCCATAACAGAATTCTAACACAGTGAGCGTGAAATGTACACAATAAG
>CAKVJE010000051.1 GCA_934754735.1 uncultured Candidatus Melainabacteria bacterium | reverse complement strand
TTTCAATAGATGAGGTTGATATAGGTTTAGTAGAAGAAATATCTAAACTAGAACCATTTGGCGCATCGAACCCTTCTCCAACGTTTGTTGTCAACAATTTGAGTTTAAAAGAAAAGAAATTGATGGGTTCTACCAAAGATCATTTAAAACTTATTGTGGATACTCCAAATGGTACAATGGATTGTGTTTGGTGGTCAAGAGGCGATATTCCTCTTATTCAAGGTGATAAATTGGATATTGCGTTTGCACCGCAACTGAATACTTTTAACGGTGTAACTTCTGTTCAGTTAATCTTGAAAGACGTTCACTCAGACGCTTTAGTCCAAGAGGAAGAAGTTAAAACAAAAATTTACGACCACAGAAAGAAAACGAATATTCTAGCACAGGTTAATGACTACATCAAAAATTCAAAGCTTTCTATTTGCGCTTTTGTAGAAGACAGGGCAATTATGGAAGGACTTAAACCGTTTAAGGATATTTGTGAACATATTGTAAATAGAAACAGTGCGCAAAAAAGCGATGTTTTGATGTTCTTTGATTATCCTGCGGATGAAGATGTTATGCAAAATCTTATGACAACAGTTGCTCCTGATGCAATTCATTACATGAGATACCAAAATAACAAATACAATGAAGAACAAATTTTAAAAATGTTTTCAGGCATGATTAGATATACCTGCAATACGCTTGATGGAAATTTCGATTTAGAAAGAGCTTCGACAGCTCTTGGTGTAAATAATCCCGTAATTGAAACAATGCTTGAAATGTTTGAAGACACCGGCATGATTAAAATTAAAGAACGCCAAGAAGACGCGTTTAAGATTGAATTTTTGCAAGCAGTTGAGTTATCAAAAACTTTGCATACAATGAAATATGCAGAGTTTGTAGAACTTATGAATACGATTAATGATTATAAGAGTAAGTTCATGACAATTGAGGTTTGTTAGGCGTATTATATGGCACAGAGAAATTTTGATTTTTATATAGTTCCAACTCCTATTGGAAACATTAAAGACATAACATTTAGAGCTGTAGAAGTTTTAAAAAACGTTGACATAATTGCTTGTGAAGACACAAGAATAACGCAAAAACTTCTTAATCACTATGAAATTTCGACGAAATGCGTTTCTTATCATAAATACAATGAGCATGAACGTATAGATTTTTTCTTGAATTTAATAAGAGAAGGAAAAACTGTTGCGTTAGTTTCGGACGCTGGAACACCAATGATTTGTGATCCAGGCGGAGTAATTGTTACAGAACTTTTGAAAGAAGGTTTTTCAGTAACTTCTCTAGCTGGAGCGTGTGCTGTAACAACTTTTCTTTCTCAACTTCCGCGAGAAAATGAACAATTTTCGTTTATTGGATTTATTCCGAGGACAGAAAATCAAATTAAGGAAATTTGTCAAAAATATTCTGAGCAAAATATGGTATTTTATGATTCTCCTGAAAGAATTTTAAAAACATTGAGTGTAATTAAAGCGTTTCGAGGTGATGTTAAAATTTCTCTCGGACGTGAGATTACGAAGCTTTTTGAGGAAATTGTTACAGATAAAATTTCAAATGTCTTGGAATATTTTAAAGCAGGCATAAAAGGGGAAATTGTTTGCATGGTTTATGCAGAAGATGAAAACTCTGATTTTGATTTGCGTGCTCATATTCTTGAATTAAAGAAAAAAGGATTTCGCGATAAAGAAATTTCTGTAATTTTATCGACAATTTTTAAAGTTAATAAAAATGATGTTTATAAGGCGGTTCTTGAGATGTAATAAAAAATACATCTTTACAATTATTAATAAAAATAGTAAAATAATTAAGTTATATAAGTATATGAGAGGAATTTAGATGAAATTTCACATGCAGGTGCTAATTGCACTTGGGCTGGGACTAAAAAGAAATTGGCACATTTTCGCAGGTCTTGTACTTGGTGTGCTGGTTGGTATTTGGTTACATAAAGAACCAAGCCCTATTTTAATGACAACTTTAACATTTATCGGACAAGTGTTTATAAGACTTATCCAAATGGTAGTAATTCCATTAGTTATATCTGCTATTGTAATTGGTATTACAAGCGTTGGTGACAGTAAACAAATAGGAAAATTAGGTACAAAAATGATTTTCTATTATGGAATTATTACTGTTGCGGCTGTTACAATTGGCGCAGTTCTTGCTTTGTTATTAAAACCGGGTCTTGGCGCTGCGCATTATATAAATATGGATACGGCAGCTGGAATTCAGGCTCAAGTAGCATCTACAATTGATGCTCAAAAAGGAAATTTGTTAAATATATTCTTGGGCTTTATTCCTAAAAATCCTCTTGCATCTATTGCAAGCGGAGACATGGTTCCGATTATCGTATTTGCGTTAATGTTTTCTATTGCGTTAGCTAAAGTTGGCGATATTAATAGACCTTTTGTAAGCTTTTTTGAATCAATCTTTGCTGCTACAATGAAAATTACTGATTGGATTATGTGCTTTGCAGCTCCGGGTGTATTTGCACTTACAGCTGTTGCAGTTTCTTCATTCGGCGTTGATATTTTCATGAGCATATCAAAATACTTAGGCGTTTTGGCTTTAGGTTTTGCAATTCAATTCTTTGTAGTATATCCAGTATTCTTGAAAATATTTTCAAAAGTTCCTGTAACAATGTTATATGCAGCAATGGCAGAAGCTATGATGGTTGCGTTTGGTACAGCAAGTTCATCCGCTACGTTACCTCTAACTATCGCATGTTGCGAAAAGAGAGGTATTTCACACAAAATTGCAAGTTTTGTTTTGCCATTGGGCGCAACTCTAAATATGGATGGTACAGCATTGTTACAAACAGTTGCGGTAATCTTTTTAACGCAAGCTTATGGTGTTGCATTAACCCCATTCTTGGTTATTCAAATTGCATTGCTTGCAATAATTGCTTCTTCAACTTGCGCAGGTATTCCAGGAGCCGGATTAATCACAATAGCGCTTGTGCTTAATGGTATGGGATTAAGTCCTGAACAATTGGTTGCAGGTTTTGCATTCTTATTCACCATAGAAAGAATTACTGACATGATGAGAACATTATTGAACGTAACTTCTGATGCTGTTGTTGCTGCAGCAATTGCTGATAATGAAAATGAAATAAATTATGATTTATTAAATAATCCAGAGTCTTATGATGATGTGATTAATTAAATTTAAGGCTATACAATTTGGCGGGCGATGATTTTTATATCATCGCCCGCTTTGTTTTATTAATTTAAAAAAATTTAACAAAACATTTGACATAAAAAAATGTTTGTTATATGATTATCTTGTTGACAGCCGGTGAGGACAAACGGGCAGGAAACAAGGGGAGGCGGAAGAAGCCTTTCCAAAGTGAAAACTGTTAGTCCAAAAGATGGGCGTTTAGCTCAGTTGGTAGAGCGTCTCCCTTACAAGGAGAGGGTCAGAAGTTCGAGTCTTCTAACGCCCACCATTTATAAAAAAGAGAGTTTAGACTCTCTTTTTTTTGTTTTAGGGGTAATATGAGAATTAGTAATGAGCCAACATTCAAGGGAATAAATATTGCAAAAGTGGCAGAGCAAAATATTCGAATTTATGATGTTACTGCGCGAGATGCAGAGTTTTTAGAGCATGTTTATCAACGTGTAAATATCAAAAAACTTATGCCAAACATTTCATCTGACGGAGCAATGGTTTATGATTCTATTATGCGACAAGGGTTGCGTGCAGCACAAGTTAACTCTTCTCATGCAATGCTTTTATCTTATAATGATACAGTTTGTGGCTTCATTGTTGATAGCCCTAGCCATGCTCGTCAAAATGTCGACTATATTTGTACTTGGCCAATAGAAAAGAATAAAAAGGCTCCATTTGGAGCGCAGACTCTGTTTCAACAATTATTCAAAAAATTTTTAAAAACTGATAAAGTTATATTAGAATTGGATGCCGTAAGATATGGTAAAGCAATTTCTTTGTATCAAGGATTAGGTTTTAGACCAATGGGAGGTGATGCATATTATGAAAATATGCGCACTACTAAAGATAATATCAAGAAAACTCTTGAAAAGTTAAAACAAAAAATACAATTAGTACAAATATCAAACGCTAATGATATTGATTTAGAAAAAGAACTAAAAATTCCTTAGAAGATATAGATTAATAATTTTATTCTTGTACAATTCTTCCCGGTAAATGGTTCTGTTGAACCGTGTATAATAAAGATTCTGCACTTTGTTTATTTTTGAAGATTCCAACTTGTAAAGTATAATTATTTGAACCAATACATTTAACAATTGGATTTAAGCCGTTGCCTGATTCTTGGATAATGTCTTTAGCAACTTTCGCTTGTTCAGCAGAAGTATAAGTACCTACAAAAACTTTATAAACAGGATCCGGTTGAACAGGTTGTGGTGTTGGAGTTTCTGCAGAGGTGTTGTCTTTTGCATTTTTAGGTTGTTCAACTACAACATCTTTTTGAATATCAGTTTTAGTCGCAACATCGTCCGGTTTAGCCATCAAATCAGAGAAACTACGTCCTTGGTCTTCATTCTGAATCATTGACAATCTGCCATCTACATTATTTGCAGCTTCTTCTTGTTGAGTTTCTGAATTATCTTGATAATCACCAATTGAAGTATCTACGGTTGGTGAAAATGATTTAATCAAAAATGTAAAAACAATAAGCATACCGAAAAATGAAAGCACAAAGATTTTTAAAAGAGAATTATCCTTTTGAGCTTCTTTTTTCATGTATTTTTTATAACCAAATTGATTTCCCATTAAACTTATACTCCACGAACTTTTGTGCTAGCTAAATTAATATCTTCTAATTCTTCTGAATATCTTTTCATTACTTCAAGCGCAAATTCTTTTATATCAGTTATTCCAAGTTCACTTGTTAAACCGGAAGCTTTTACAGGCGCACCTTCAGATACAATATTCAAACCGGTATGAATAAGAATTGAAGTTGTTGATTTTGTTGCAATTGAAACAGACAATTTTCTGCCATTAATCATCAAATCATCACCGTTTCTTACAACAAAAATTCCTCTTTCTTCTAGTAATTCTTTTATTATACATATCAATAATCTTTGTCTGAAAACACCTTCAACCAAATTTACGTTGAATTGTTCTGTAATAAAGCTCAACATTGATTTGCTATAAATCGGTTCATTATTAATAACATCCTCGATATCAACCATTTCTGTTAATGCAACTTCGCATTCGCCAATAAAAGCAACAATCGCATCGCCTTGCAACTTAAAGTTTTTATAAATCCAATGTGGTGCAAGTTGTGAACCAATATACTTAATTTCTTTTTTAATTAACTTTGTATGCATTATTCCTCAAATAAAATACCTATGTATTTTTCTCCCTTATTCTTCAGTAAAGCTCTTTTTAGGTGTCTGCAAGATTCACAAACTCCGCAATGTTTAGGCTTTGAACTGTAACAACTCCTTACAAGCTCTAATGGAATAGAGTTTTCCATCGCAATTTTAACTATATCATCCTTGCCATAATTAATCAAGGGAGCGACAACCTTAGGCTTTTTAAGTGTTGAACTTTCAAATACTTTAGATATTTGTTCTCTAAATTCTTCTGTATTATCAGGAAAAGTTTGACCTTCGTCTTTATTTGCGCCGAATAAAATATAATCATATCCGAAAGAGTCCGCAAAAGACGCAGCAATATTCAAAAACAATCCATTACGATTTGGAACCCAAACGCTTGACGCGCTCTCTTTTGTTCCTAAATTATCAGTAGGAATTTCATCATCTGAAACTAAAGACGTGTGTGTAATTTCTTTTAGCCAATCGAGTTTTATAACTTTGTGTTTAACATTATAAAATTCAGCAATTCTTTTAGATGTCTCAATCTCCTGTTTAGCGGATTTTTGTCCATAATCGAAAGTAAGAGCTAACTCTATACCGTATTTTTCTTTCGTGTAACCTAAAGCAACTAAAGAGTCTAAGCCACCAGATAATAAAATTACAGCTTTACTCATCTTCTCCGCCTTCTTCATATTCTTCAATCATACTTTGTGCTTCTTCTTTTAAGAATTTTGAATACCCCGGAAGTGAAATTACTTCATCCAAAATGTCGCGCCCAATCAGATTATACATAGCAACAAGTGCATTTCTCTGAACTTCTTCATCTTCATCTTTTAAAGCTGTTCTGATTAAATCTTGCGCTTCATCATACTCGCTGTTCATCAAAGCTTCAATCGTATTAATTCTAACCATTGGTGAAGGGTCTAGCATCGAATTTTTAAGAACTTTTAAGACTTTTTTGTTATTAATATTAAGTTTTCCTAAAGCTTCAATGATTTTTTCTTTGAGGAAAGAAAATTTGTCCCACAAACCTTGTTTTGATTCCATAATCGCAACAAGTGGGTCAATTGCACTCGTATCACCCAAAAGTCCCAAAGCAAAGGTTGCAGATTCTTTTACATAAACCGATTTTTCGTCTTCATCTTGTACGACGTCAATTAAAGGTTCAACTGCAAATTTATCGCCAATTCTGCCTAACGCGTCTGCGCATGCCAAGCGAATTTTATAATTTTCGCCCTTGTTATTCAAACAGTACAAAAGTACTCCAACAGTAGAAGTATCTTTATAGTTGGAAATAGCTTTAGCGCACATTACGCGAGTGTTAATCATGCTATCTGTATCTTCGCATTCAAAATTTTTGAGTAATAACAGGTTAAGTAATATTGAAAGAGTTGAAGATGCTTTGTGTGCATCTGCAAGTTTAATTACACCGGTTAATATTTCAGGATTTGTAATGTTGCTTAAAAAGTAATTATAAATTTCAACAAGCTCATTATCGTCATAAAATTCTTCTAAATTTGTAATATTTGTAATAACTTCTTGCGGAGTCGCAGTTCCAACTCCACATTTTTCCAATATTACACTAAAATCCAGAATTTTATTATCCACAAGAGTAAAATACTACAAACAAGTTTGTTTATCAATAATACTAGGATTTTTATTTGAAAGTGCAGAAAGCTTAAAAAACACTACTTTTTTTTTCTTAAAAAAGATAGTATAATAAAGCTATGAGGAAGAGGTTAGCAGGATTAATTTTGGCTACATTTATGGCAAATGCAGTATTTGCAGATATGCCATATCAAGGTCATGCCGAATATGACAACCAATATTCAGCGCCGGAAGAAAAACTTTTTACCGGCAAAACAGAATATTTAGAAAAAAAAGACGTGATAGAAATGACTGTTTCTCAAGTCTTGGACGGCACATATTCTCTTGAAGGTGATGAGTTTTTTGCAACAGTAACTTCTGATGTAATCGGAGATAAAGGAGTTATTATTCCAAAAGGTACAGTTGCGCACGGTTCAATTACTCAAACCAGCGAAGCAAAAAGACTTGGGCGCGACGGGCATTTAAGTTTGAGTTTTGATTATCTTGTTACTCCTGACGGACGCGAAATTCCAATCGAAGGCAAAATGTCTACAAAATTGCATCCTTTGAAAGCTGCAACAAAAATTGTAGCAACAGATGTCGGATATACAGCTGTTGGCGGTGTTGCCGGAGGCATTTTTGCACTACAAGCATTAGGTTTAGAAGCTGCTATTGCTTCTCAAGGTTATACGGTTGCAGGCGGGGCAGCGTTAGGCGGAACAATCGGTCTTGGCATGTCTTTGTATAGAAAAGGTAAAAACGTACTTATTGCCCCTGGGGATGAAATAAAAGTTCGAATTTTATCAAACGTAGAATTGCCTGTATACAAAGAAGAAGCTTTGCAAAAACAAGAAGTTAACTATCCGGGGCTTGATATTAGAATTGCAAACATTCTATATGAAAAAGATCCGTTCGGTGAAGTTAACACTATTACGCTTTCTCTTTCAATTTCCAACATGTCTAAAAAAGCATTTTCCGGCATGGATTTGGCGCTTGTGAATGATTACAACACAGTATTTAACCCGTCGATTTTTGGTGATACAAAATTGTTATTTTCTCAACTAAAACCTGGTGATAGATATGCGGGTAGAATTTCGTTCGCCGTACATAATGTCAAACAGTCTTATTGGTTAATAGTCAACGATAGAGCAACAAACAAACCAATTGCCAAAATTTCATTAGACAACGCGTACAAAAATGTTTCAAAAGATGTAAAAAAACGCAACGCAAAAATAAAACAAGGCAAGAAAAATTATTACAAAGAAGACTCGCCTTTTGATATGTAATATCAAAAAACTAAGAAACTTTAATGTACGCTTTGAATATTTTATTTGTAATCGTATCGTCAAATGCTTGTTGAATTCTATCAAGCGGATAAACTGTTGTTAAGTTTTTAACATTTACCTTGCCGGTTGTTAAAAGTTCAAAAGAATCTTTTAAATCCGCAGGAGAAGGTGAATAACTTCCCATAACGGTTAATTCTTTATAATAAATTTCGTTATTAGGATAGCCGTTACTATTTGGAGTGCTTGAAAATACCAAAATTTTTCCGCCCATTCTAACAGCTTTGAATGCAGTATCAATAGCTTTATCCGCACCGGAGGTCATGAATACTGCATCGACTTGGTTTGAAAAATCAAAATTTTCAATTCCCATTTTTTGCGCTAACTCAATTCTTTCCTGAATCAAATCGCATCCGTAAACTTTATAACCCATTGCTTTTAAGCCTTCGCCCATAAGCAAACCTATTGAACCAAGTCCTACAACGAGCGCAGTATCTCCTTTTTGTAAATTACATCTTTTAATTGCTCTAACACAGCAACCAAGAGGTTCATAAAAGGAAATTTCTTCATCAGACATATTTTGTGGAACTAAATATGCAACATTTTTCAAATGTTCTTCAGAAACAAAAACAAGTTCGCTAAAACCTCCGGGGAAAATGTTTGTTTTCTTAAAATGTTCACACATAGAAACGTTACCGTGCTTGCAGTAGTTGCATTCTCCGCAAGGAATATGATGTGAAGTAACTATTTTATCGTCGATTTTAAAATTAGTATCAGAATTAATTTCAACAATTTTTGCAACGATTTCGTGCCCTAAAACAGCGCCATCGTGAACAATTTTATGCTTGAATTTAACAATATCAGAACCGCAAAGCCCGCAGCCGAGAACTCGAACAATAGCGCCTTTGCGTCCGTTTAATTTTTCATCTTCCATTTCTTTTATGACAATTTTGTCTTGCAAAACTTGTGCTGTTTTCATTTTTTTTATACCTACTTATTTAATAAAGAATATTTGTAATACCTGTTGTAATCAATGCCATATTGTACTTATCAACCATTGTAATAACGTCCGCCGAAGCAGATGGCAAAATTACTAAACCAATTCGACCTTGTGCAGCAACATTGATGTCGTGAATTGTAACAGGCATATCAGACGCTAAAATCGCATCTTTTGACATATCACAAGAATAGTCGAGAGCAAATTCAACTGATGCGCTGTGTAAACCTTGAGAAATTGCAGTTGTTTTCAAATCTTTTGCAACAACAATTGCTTGTGAATTTACGTGTTTAGCGATTTTCCAAGCAAAAACAGCGTCTTCGATTTGTTCAACAGTCGGTTTCACTTTTGACATAATTTTGAAAGAGTCTTTAGTAAGTTCGCTCAAATTCGGTTCTTGCGTAAGTGTACCGAGAGGAGTTACTTTTATATCATTTGATAAATGATTTTTATAATCTTTTAAAGGTGTATTAATTGTTACATAACAAACATCATGACGTTCTAAAATCTCAATAGCATTTTTAGTAAACTTTGGTGCAACAATTTTGTTTGAAGATTTTAGCATTTTAGCGATTTCGCTATCAACTTCTGTAGATACCAAAACAATCGCATTCATAAAGTCAACAGGGTTTGAATCCATAACTTTTAGCATTGCATCTTCTAAAGATTTTCCTAATGCAACAGCACAAATTCCTGCGCCCGATGCAGTTACAACCGCGTTAACATCAAAGAATTCACTAATTACATTTAAACCGCGTACAATAGTTGCAATATCGGTATAAGATAGGTTTTTACTGGTTTCGTAATCAATAGTCTTTTCATTTCGCTCAATTGCAGCTTTTTGATGAGCGTTTTCGCCGATTGTAATTTTTATATCTTCAAGTTTCATAATCTCTCCTTTTCTTCTATTGTAATTGCTACTAACTTAAGGTGCAAGGAAAATTTTTTAATTTTGCAAAACCCTTATTTACCTGCTAAAATAAAATAGATGGGAAACGAAGCAGCAGAAAAAACTGAAGAAGCCACCACCCGACGGCGAACGAAAGAGCGGGAACGTGGTAACGTTGCTAAAAGCAGAGATATGGATGCCGCACTTGTTATGGTTGCAGGCATAGCTTTGCTTGGTGTTTTTGCAAAAAATATGATAGACACCATTCAAAATATGATGCGCGAAACATTTTCACATCTAAACCCTACAAACTTCAGTGTTGATAATATAATGGGGCTTTTGTTGCCATATTTTCACTATACAGCTTTAATTGTACTCCCATTTTTTGTGTTGCTCTTAATTGCTTCAATTCTAATTATTAGGCTTGACGTAGGGCATGTTTTTGCGCTTGAAAAAGTTAAATTTAATCTTGAAAATCTTTCTCCTAAAAAAATGCTACAAAATGCAAAACGGATGTTTAACCCGTTTGAACCTCGTTCAATGGTTGAGTTTGCAAAATCAATTCTTAAAATCGTAGTTGTAGCAGCTTGTGGTTATTCTGCTATTAATAGTAGAAAAGGTGATTTGCTTGGTCTTGTCGGATTAGAATTTCCAATCGCATTGAATATTATTATATCAGTTTTAATAAATATGATTATTAATATGTGCCTCGCAATGTTGGTTTTAGGCTATCTTGATAAAAAGTATCAAACTTATGAATATGAAAAATCTATCAAGATGACAAAACAAGAGATTAAAGATGAGCATAAGGATACAGAAGGAGATCCTAAGATTAAAGCTAAAATCAAGTCTATTCAAATGCAAATGGCGCGCCAACGTATGATGTCAGCAGTTCCTGAAGCCGATGTTGTAGTAACTAACCCAACTCATTACGCTGTAGCGATTAAATACGATAAAACAAAAGCTCCAGCTCCTATTGTTGTAGCTAAAGGTGTAGATTATATAGCATTTCAAATTAGAGAAGTTGCAAAAGAAAATAATGTTCCTATCGTTGAAAATCGACCTGTTGCAAGAAATTTATATAATAATGTCCCAATAGACGGCGTAATACCGTCTGATATGTATGTAGCAGTTGCAGAAATTTTGGCTTATGTATTCAAACAAAAGAATGGTGAAGAGTAATTTTAGAGGTTGGCTATTTTGTAGGCATTGCAAAATTATCTTGTATAGTGTACAATTACAAGTATAACTTGAAAAGGTATTTGAGAGTAAATGGACCTGACAGACATATTTATAAATATTTTTATAATTTTATTTTTACTATTTGTTAATGGTTTCTTTGTTGCAGCCGAGTTTTCGTTGGTAAAAGTTCGAAAAACAAGATTAGAACAGCTTTGCAATGAAGGAAATTCTAATGCAAAAAAAGCATTAAAACTTGTCGAAGATGTAAATAAAATGCTTGCTGCGGCTCAATTAGGTGTTACAATCGCAAGTATCGCTCTAGGTTGGGTTGCAGAATCTACTATTGTTCAATTGATTGAACCTATTATCAGACTTTTTGCCGGTTCTTATGCTCATTTATCTTCACATGTAGTAGCAGTTCCGATTTCATTCGTATTGGTAACTTATTTCCATGTGTTATTGGGAGAACAGTTGCCAAAATGTATTTCATTAAGACATCCGGAAACAATCGCACTATTGGTTTCTAGACCGATGGATATATTCATTACAATTTTTAAACCTTTCGTTTGGTTGCTTGAAGTATCAGGAAATAAAATTCTATCAGCTTGTCATGCTAATTCGGAAGATGCTTCATTAGTGCATTCGACAGAAGAATTAGATATGTTGGTTGATGCGAGCTATAATGAAGGTGTTTTGAATGAAACAGAAGCCGAGATGTTGCATAACATGTTTAAGTTCTCAGATTTGATGGCTAAACAAGTTATGATTCCGAGAACTGATATGGTTTGTATTCCAAACGATATTACTTACGAAGAGTTGAATAAAGTTGCATTAGAAAACCAGTATACACGTTATCCGGTTTATGAAGAAAATATTGATAAGATTTTAGGATTTATTCACGTTAAGGATTTATATTCTCTTGCAATGAAAAAAGAGGAGTTTTCGGTAGAAAAACTTATACGTCCACTAATGCTTGTTCCTGAAACAATGACTTTGGATAATTTGATTATTGAATTCCAAAAACTTCATTGTCAAATTGCAGTTGTTATTGATGAATTTGGTGGAACATCAGGGCTTATTACATTGGAAGATGTTTTGGAAGAAATTATCGGTGAAGTTCAAGATGAGTTTGACGAAGAAGCCGAAGCTGATATTAAAGAAATTGCTGAAAATACTTATATTGCAAATGCAATGATGAGAATTGATGAATTGGTTAAATTTTTTGATTTAAAGGAATCGTTATTTGAAGAAGATGATGTTGATACAATTGCCGGTTTGGTTGTAAAACTTTTAGGCAGAATAGCTGTAGTTGATGATACGGTTTCATTTAACGGATTAACATTTACCGTAAAAGAGGTTGACGGGGCAAGAATTACAAAGCTTCAAATTTATAAAGAACCTATTTCCGAAGCGGAAGAATCAGAAGAAGCTTAAATATTTTTAATAAATTAACAAGTTGTGGTTATTCTCTCTCCTATGGAGAGGGTATTATAAATATATTCAACAATCGCTCGTAAATCAAAATTTTTACGAACAGTAAATAAAACAAAAACTTCAAAGATAGGCGTACATAGTAATAAAAAGTTCACACATATTGATTAAGTGTATTTTGTACTCTTTTAAAATTCACCCAAAAGTATTACTATTATTTGTTTGCAACCCTCTTGAGAATATATTAAGTGTATGTTATAATAATAGTAGAAAGAATAAATATTTTTTCAAAGCTGTTTTTAAAACAGAGAAAGGAATGGTAAATTAAAAAAGTTTTCTGCAAATAAGTAATTTACCCCCAAGAGTGTTATAGCCCCACACCACTCTCAAATAAAAAAGGTATCCTGTAACTTAAAAGCAAATGGTGAAAGCGATGG